>PFVB01000226.1 GCA_002790395.1 Ignavibacteriales bacterium CG_4_9_14_3_um_filter_34_10
TAAAAACAAAAAAAACGAATAGAAAAATTTTGAAGGATTTTACAATGGACTTTTTTTTGCTCGGATTTAATATTAATGCATCCGAGGGTTGAGTTGCAATTGGCGGAAGGTCCAAAATATTTACATTGTTCGTTATCCAATCGGGTATTCTAACGGCGATATAGCCGGTAACAACTGCGCCAAGAATATGTAAATAAAAATAAATCCCGATAATTATTATGAATAAATAATGATCCAGAAAAACCGAGCTTATTTGAAAGAGAGAAAGGACATATTTTCCAAAAAGATTAATCGAATCCCAAAAAGTATTTCCGAGGACTAATGTTAATGTGAACACCATTTGAAATGCTGAAAAAATCATTGAAATAAATGCTAATAAATATATACCAAGGTTGAAATGCTTTTTGGATAGTATAAAGTATCCAAGTAATCCCTGGATTAAGACTGCAAGATGTGCAAAGATTGGAACATGCGGGCTAATCATGGCTTTGATGATTACGACTATGAAAGTCGCTTTAATAATCTCACGTTTGCTTTCAGAAAAATAAAAAATCATTGATATAAAAATTATTGCCGCACCCCCGATAAAAAGTCCTGTTAAAGGAATTTTTAAAGCATGCAATAATCCTCCAAATGCAACCTCGCTAAAAGCCCAGAGTGTTGTTAATTTCCGTGTAATAATTTTAGGATTTTCTAATTCCATTTGATCCATTGTTTTTTTTAATAAACTTTAACTTAACCTGTGACTAAAAAATTGCAATCGAAAAAGAATAGCATTCTAATATGATAAACTGGCAATGATTCAAGGCAGCAAATTATTATTTATTTTCAAAAAGTGACGGTAAAGATAACTTAATACAGCGATAAAATAAATTAAATTTAATTTGAATTTTTTACAAAAAAAATCCTTGCATTTAAAAAGGAATTTATTATTTTTACACTGTCTTCTCTAAAAACATTCCAGAGCAATTCTGGAAAATAGCCCTCGAAGTGCCGTGAGCCTTGCCCTCTCACGGCGCTTATTTTTTAAACAATCCTTTAAACAAATCTGTTTTTTTTCGATAGTAAATAAGAATTGAAAACAACAGGAAGAATATGGATTTTTCTTTATTAAACAACCTTGTAAATGTAATTCCGTTTCCGGCATATATAAAAAATGAAGATGGAAAGTACATTTATTCCAATCCGAATTTTTCAAGGTTGTTGTATGGAAAGGAACCTGAAGAATTAGTCAATAAATCCCCGCTCGAGTTGGATTCTAATTTTTCTGCAGAACAAATTGAGATTTTTCTGCAAGCGGATAAAAAAGTGCTCAAAACTGAAATTGAAGAGCGAATAGAATCAACTTTAAAATGTGCTGATGAAAAATATCACACATTCCACGTAATTAAAACGATACAAAAGCATAATTCCAAACAATACATTTTAGGTTTAATGATCGATCTGACTCAAAATAAAAAAATTGAAAAAGAATTAGAACTCGAGCAAACTTTGCTTAATATTTTTCTCGAAAATATTTGCGATTCTGTAAAGTTTAAAGACAGATTTGGCAACTACTTAAAAATAAATAATGCAGAAGCAAGGCTATTAAAACTCGCTATTCCCGAATTAGGCGTTGGCAAAAATGACAAAGATTTTTTTAGTGATCGACATTTTAGGGAATTCAAAAAATATGATGCTGAAGTTCTTGAATCAAAAAAATCAAAAGTGATTGAAAAATTGATTTCCTTTCCTGGGAACAATGAAAAATTAATGAGGACAACAAAAATTCCTTTGATAAGTAACAAAGGTAGTGTTTACGGTGTTTGTGAAATATCAAAGGATATCACGCAACAGAAAGAAGAGGAATCTAAGCGAAACTATCTGAATCTTTTCGAAAAAGTTATTTCTAAAGTGTCAAACTACTTTATTAAAAATGGTCCAGATAAGTTTTTTGAAGCGATGGAATTATCAGTCCGGGATTTATCCGATTACTTCTATGCACAACGAGGGTATACGTATGTTTTAGATAATGATGAATTTGAATGCAAATCATTTTATGAATGGGGAAATGTTCAGGATATGCCTGACTTTAATATTACTTTTTACCATGATTGGTATGAAAGATTATCAAAACATGAAATTGTTTTTGATGAACAAAATTCTTTTGAAAATAGCAGTGGTAAAGAAAAGGAAATGTTTGATGAGCAAAAATTATCTCACATTATTATTCTTCCTCTTATAAATTATTCTGTACTTGATGGCTATATTGTATTTGAATGTACTAAATCCAAAACTCTGTGGTTGAAGAATCATAGTTCTATCTTATTTGTGCTTTCCGAATTGATAAGTAATGCATTTCGTAATTATGAAATCGAAAAATATCGTCAGGAAGTCGAAGACGAAATGAGAAAGATGATGCGTGCGGTTGATCAAAGTGCAAATATGGTTTTTATAACGGACAGGAAAGCAAATATCGAATATATAAATCCAAAATATACCGAGATATCAGGGTTTTCCTTTGAAGATGTTATTGGGAAAAAGCCAATAATTCTTCAAGAAACAAATCAAGCAAATATTAAAACAAAAGAAATATGGAAAACAATTATCAGCGGTAAAGAATGGAGCGGAAAAATTCAAAATAAATCCAAGCAAGGAAATATTTATTGGGTGAACCTTACACTTTCACCAATCAAAAGCCTAAAAGGAGAGATTACGAATTTCCTTGGGATTATGGAAGATATCACAGAAAAAATGATAGCTGAAAATCGAAACGCAGTATCTCAAAAACTCGAATCAATCGGGCAACTTGCAGCCGGAATCGCACATGAAATTAATACTCCTATGCAATATATCGGTGATAATACTTCATTTCTCAAAGATGCATTTGCTTCACTTTCAGAGTTTGTCAATTCACTCGAAAATCTTATCTGTCAAAGTTCTCCTTATGAAGAAAAAGTGTTAAAAGATAAAATTGATGAATTAAAGATAAAGATGGATATGGAATTTATTATTTCTGAAATTCCCCGCTCAATCGAACAATCACAAACAGGAATTGAGCGTGTGACAAAAATTGTAAGAGCGATGAAAGATTTTTCTCATCCGGGGGCGAAAGAAAAATCGTATTATGATATTAATCATGGAATTCAGGTTACAATTACAATTTCAAAAAACGAATGGAAATATGTTGCTGATGTGGATTTTCAACCTGCAACAAACCTGCCAGATATTTACTGTCTTCAGGATGAATTGAATCAGGTAATATTGAATATGATTATTAATTCATCTCATGCAATAGAGGAGAAAGGTACAGAAAGCAGTGGCAAAAAAGGTTTAATCCAAATAGTGACGCAGCGGGAAAATGATTTTGCTGTCATTAAAATATTGGACAATGGAAAGGGAATTAAACCGGAAAATATTTCAAAAATATTTGATCCATTCTTTACAACAAAACAAGTCGGGAAAGGAACTGGACAGGGGCTTGCAATCTCACATGATATTATAGTCAATAAACATGGAGGGCAAATTAATGTCGAATCAAAATATGGATACGGAACAACGTTTATAATTAAAATACCGATATATAATAATGATGAACTCAAAGCTTAATATTTTATTTGTTGATGATGAAGTTCGTTTAATTAATGGACTAAGGAGAATGCTTTTCAGGCAGCGTGATAGCTGGGAAATGTATTTTGCGCTAAGCGGATTCGAGGCTCTGGATATTCTTTCCAAAAATTCTATTGATATACTTATCACAGATATGCGGATGCCTCAGATGGATGGAGCTGAGTTACTTGTAAAAATTGTTGAAAAATATCCGGGTGTAATAAGAATAATATTGTCTGGTCATTCAGATGAAGAATTGATTTTGAAATCAGTAAGAACAGCACATCAGTTTATAGCCAAACCTGTGAGTGCGGAAATATTGGTTAATTCCATTAACCGTGCAATGCAATTACAGGGCTTTCTGTCAAATAAGAATATTGCTGATGTAATAAACGGAATAGAAGAATTGCCAAGTATCCCTGCGATTTATCTGAAACTTGAACAGGAATTAAATTCACAGAATGTTTCTCTTTCGAAAGTGGGCGAACTTATTTCTGAAGATGTAAGTATTTCCGCAAAGATTTTACAGATTGTTAATTCAGCATTCTTTGGATTGGCAAAAGAAACCGCAGATGTTATCAGTGCTGTAAATATTCTTGGAACAAATATTATCAGGTCAATTTTAATTACACTCAAATTTCAGAATTTTGTAACAGACAAAGAAGCGAAATATTTTTCATTGGAAAAACTTTGGAATCATTCGCAGAAAGTTGCAAGGATTGCTCAGCAGGTTTATAATAAATTTGGCGACAAAACTTTCTCTCAAAAAGAAGTATATGCAGCCGGACTTTTGCATGATATTGGAAAAATTGTTTTGCTCAGACATCCAAATTATATTGAGGAAGTAATTAAAAAGAATCCTGAAAATCTTTCTGAAGTTGAGACTCAATTGTTTAACGTTTCACATGCAGAAATCGGTGCGTATTTACTGGGGATTTGGAATTTGCCGGTTCATCTTGTTGAGGCTGTTGCTAATCATCACAACGCAGAAAAATTTGACAAAGTAGATCTTGCCTGTTCTGTTTATCTGGCAAATAATTTATCAAAAGATAAGATGGATTTTACTCTTCCGACTCGGGCAGGCATTTCTCAGGAAAGCTGGCTAAATTTTTATGAAAGTATAAAAGACTAAAATATTTCAATAAAATATTCTATATTACTATTAAGAGGAAATATGCTTATTAGCTTTGAAATCAGAGGTTTTAATTAATATGAAGAAAAAGTCCGATACATTGAACCCGGTTAAAGGTGAAGTTTCAAAAAACTTCGCTGAATCTTTGTTCAAAGTGTTTTGGGAAAATTCAACTTCAGGAATGCGGCTTATTGATAAGAACGGAATAATTATAAATGTTAATTCTTCTTTCTGCAGGCTGTTTGAAAAATTAAAAGAAGAATTGATTGGAAAGCATTTTTCTTTGTGCTATACTGAATCTCAAAGAAATTCAATTGAAACATCTTATGCAAAACGTTTTAATGAACGAATTATTGAACCGCTTTTAGAACGCAAAATAAAATTATGGAACGGAAAAGAAATTTGGTTTGAATTGTCAAATTCTTTTATCGAATCTGAAGACGGGAATGTTTTTCTTGCATCAATTTTCCGTGATATTACGGTTCGGAAAAATAACATGCAGAAAATCATTGAGCTTAATAACAAGAATGAAGCTCTTCTTAAAACTGCAATTGACGGAATTCATATTCTTGATCTTAATGGAAATTTAGTTGAATTCAATCAATCCTTTATTGAACATATTGGTTATACGGCAGATGAAGCAAAATTTCTTAATGTTGTTGATTGGGATGTGAGTTATTCAAGAGAAGAATTATTAAGTATTATTCAAAGTCTCAAAACTACAAGTAAAGTTTTCGAATCAAGGCATAAACTTAAGTCCGGAGAAATTCGTGATGTAGAAATAAGTGCTTCCGGTGTCACGATAGATGAAAAATGTTTTATATTCTGTTCTTGCAGAGATATTACAGAAAGAAAAATCGCTGAAGAATTTATCAAGGAAAGCGAAGAAAGATTTAGAAGCATATTTATTGATAATCCGGTAATTATGATGATTATCCATCCCGAAACAGGAAAAATTATAGATGTTAATCAGGCGGCTTGCAGATTTTATGGTTTTTCTCATGATGAGTTTATTACGACAATTTACAGCTATGATTTGAACGTTTCTTCAAAGCAGGATGAATTCCGTGAACTTTGGTTATCGAAAAACCGAAAGAGAAAACTGTTTCAAATAAAACACAGACTGAAAGATGGGATGATTAAAGATGTGGAAATTTATTCGGGACCGATCTCTATTCGCAATAAGAAGTTAATTCTTTCCGTTATAAATGATGTTACAGAAAGAACGATTGCCGAGGAAAATGTGATGAAGTTTTCGAGAATAATTGAGCAAACGCCTGTTTCGGTAATAGTTACAGATACGAACGGAGTTATTCAATATGTTAATCCGTTTTTTACACAGTTGACTGGTTACTCCGCAAACGAAATGATTGGGAATAAAACCAGCATCTTAAAATCCGGTTTAACAAAAGAAGAAGTCTATAATGAATTATGGTCAAAAATTACTGTAGGAAAAGACTGGGTTGGAGAATTTATAAATAAGAAAAAGAGCGGTGATTTATTCTGGGAAAAAGCAATTATTTCTCCGATTGCAGATGAGAAAGGGCAAATAATAAATTTTGTTGCAATTAAAGAAGATATATCAGAATTAAAGCAAATGATGGATGACTTGAAGTTTGCTAAAGAAGATGCAGAAAAATCTGACAAATTAAAATCAGAATTTCTAGCGCAAATTTCTCATGAAATCCGAACACCCATTAACGTAATTATTAACTTTATAAATTTTTTGAAAGAGGGAATAAAAATTCCTGAAAATGAAGATTCTATTATTGCATATTCAAGCATTGATTCTGCTAGCAAGCGGATTATTAGAACAATAGACTTAATATTAAATATGTCAGAACTGCAAGTTGGGTCTTATAATGTCAGGATGAAATTAATCAACATTTACAGCGATGTTCTTCAGCATCTATATTTTGAATTCGATCAATTGGCTAAGGATAAGGGGCTAAAATTAAAAGTCCTTCAAAATACAGATGAACTAATGGTCTTTGCTGACGAGTACAGTGTATCGCAAGTTTTTTCTAATCTTATTGATAATGCAGTAAAATATACAAGTTCAGGTTTGGTTGAAATCATTATTGAACGAGATGAGGCAGATAAATTAGTGGTGAAAGTTATAGACAGCGGAATAGGAATTTCTGAAGAATATATTAAGGATTTATTTAAACCATTTTCACAGGAGCAGCAAGGTTATACAAGAAAATATGAGGGTAATGGACTTGGGTTAGCACTTGTGAAAAAATACTGCACTTTGAATAATGCAGAAATAAAAGTTGAAAGTAGAAAAGGCGAAGGCTCAACTTTCACTGTTATTTTTAATTAGGAGGAGAAATGGAGAAACCTAAACTTTTAATCGTTGAAGATGACTATGAATCGCAATCATTTCTCAAAATATTTTTCAGGAATGATTACGACACTACAATCGTTGAATCTGAATCAGGGTTTCATAATGTTATCAGTGAAAAAAGTTTTGACCTGATTTTGATGGACATTTCATTGCCAAACGGGAAGGACGGAATTGAACTGACAAAAGAAATTAAATCAAATCCTGCAACATCAAAAACTCCTATTGTTTGTTTAACTACACACGCATTTCTAAAAGACAAAGCAAGAGCAATGGAAGCCGGGGCGGATTATTTTCTTGCCAAACCTGTTGAAAATAAAATTCTTAAGAATATTGTCAAACAATTTTGTCCCACGGTTTTAGGAAGCAAATAATTTATTGAGCAATCAGAGAAATCAAAATGCACAAAATATTACTAGTTGATGATGATGAAAATATATTGTTTGGCTATCAGAGAAATTTAAGAACTAAATTTAATGTAAGCATTTCAACAAGCGCTGCAGAGGCTTTGGGTTTGATTTCAAAGATAAATGATTTTGCAGTGGTCATTTCAGATTTTAATATGCCGGGAATGAAGGGAGTTGAGTTTTTATCTAAAGTCAAAGAACTTTCTCCTGATACAGTCCGGATTCTTCTTACAGGTTATGCTGATGTGAAAACATCAATGGATGCAGTAAACGAAGGAAATATTTTTCGTTTATTGACCAAACCTTGTCCGCAGGAAATGCTTTTGCAAACCATTTATCAGGCGATTCATCAGTATAATCTTGTTATTTCAGAAAGAGAACTGCTTGAAAAAACTTTGCGTGGCAGTATCAAAGTTCTTGTGGATATTCTTGCGGTTATTAATCCGCTACTGTTTAATCAAGCAAAACTGAATAAAAATTTGGGAAAACAAATTGCGTTACGGCTTGGAATAAAAAACACGTGGGAAATTGAAATTGGCTGCTTGCTTTCACAGATTGGCTGCATTGGAATTCCCACTGAGGTTGTGGATAAAAAATTAAAAAATGAAAAACTTACTTCAGAAGAGGAGAGTCTTTTCTATTCACATCCGGATATTGGAAAATCACTGCTGGAAAATATTCCCCGTTTAGGAAGTATTGCAGATGCTATTTCTTATCAGTATTCAAACTATAATGGCTCTTCGCATGTGAAGGAATTTAAGGTTGGTGACAATATCCCTTTTCTTGGAAGAATGCTAAAATTATTAAATGATTTCAACGAAGCTACAAGTCTGGGGCTGACATATCAGGAAGTAATTAAAAAACTGGAATCGGAAAGACAATTATACGATACCGAAATTCTTGCTGCGTTGGATGCAGAGATTAAAGGTGCTGCAGAAGGATATTCATTTGAGTATATTGAACTGAAAAGTTTAAAGCCGGGAATGACTTTAGCAGAAGGAATAACGGATATAAAAGGAGTTTTATTACTTCCAAAAGATTCAGAGATATCCGAGGTTTCTTTAATCAGAATTATTAATTATTCCAAAGTTCGGCAAATAAAAGAGCCTATAAAAATTCTGCTTAAGAAAGCTATTTAATAAAATGAACCAAACCAATGGAACTGAAATTTTAGATTAGTTCACTAAAATAATTTTTCTGTGATTTTTTAATTCTTAAAAAAGTATTTATTTTAATGCAAATTAAGCGACAAATTAACTGGAAAATATGAAATGAAGGGCAGTAACTTTTTGAACTCTCATTTATCAAATGTTATTTCAGAAAACTCACCATGCGGAATTTGTATTATTAATACAGACAGGAAGATTGTTGATATAAATTCAGTTGCGAAAAAATTTTACAGAGTAAAATCAAAGTCGGAAATTATCGGAACAAAAATTTTTCGCTTTATTGATAAATCATATCGCAAGCAAGCCAATATAGTTTTTGATCAGGTTCTCGCTACAGGAAAAAGCAAAGTCAGTGAGGTATTATTAATTAATAGTCAGAATAAAAAATTATGGGTAGAATGTAAAATAAATCTCTTCAAAGACAAGCAGAGCGATGAAAGTTTTCTTATTCAATATTTTAGGGACATAAGTGAAAAAAAAGAAATGGATGATTTTCTTCTGAGAGAAAAAAATAAATTTGAACAGTTATATGAGAATTTAAGTATTGGGCTTTATAAAATTACTCCTGCGGGAGAGCTGGTTTATGCAAATTTTGCTTATGCGAATATTCTTGGTTTTAATAATGCAGACGAGATTTATAGAAAAAGTCTTTCTGATATTTTAAGAGACTTGAAGTATCCGAGAAAAGAATTTTACAGATTACTTAAAAAGAAAAAATCCATTATAGGTTTTGAAACACAACTTACTCTGCCTGATGGAAAAATCAGATACTTGCGTGAAAGTGCTAAATTGATTTTTGACAGGAACAAAAAAGTGTTGGGAATAGAAGGCTCGGTTGAAGATATATCGGATAAAGTTTTATTTACAAGTAAACTAAAAGAAAGTGAAGAAAGCTATAAAGGTTTGTTCAACAGCATTCAGGAAGCGGTTTACATTCAGGACAGAGAAGGGAGATTCCTTGATGTAAATGACGGTGCTTTAAGAATGTATGGTTATTCGAAAAAAGCTTTCATTGGAAATACACCTGCGTTTCTTTCTGCTCCGAATAAAAATGATTTTTTGAAATTGAGTGCACAGATCGAAATGGCTTTTAAAGGATTGCCGCAGGAATTTGAATTTTGGGGACGCCGAAAAAATGGTGAGATATTTCCAAAGAATGTCAGACTTTACAAGGGAAAATATTTTGGGAAAGATGTTGTGATTGCTCTTGCGCAGGATATTACAAAGAATAAATTACAGGAAAATAAAATACAGAGATATCAAAAACTGCTTTCAGGTATTAGCCAATCCGTACAAAAATTGCTGACAGTTGAAGACTTTGAACAATCGTTAGTCCAAACGTTAGAAATTTTGTCTAAATCATTGGAAGCGGATCGGGGCTTTATTTTTGAAAATAGTGTTGATGCAAAAAGTGGTGAATTATTAATGAGCCAACTTTATGAATGGGTTAACGAAGGAATTGAACCACAGATCAATAATCCCATTCTGCAGAAAATCAGTTATAAAAAAATTGGTCTTGATGAGAATCAAATCTTAATGGGAAATATATTGTTCTTCAGATTAAGCGAAACAGTTGGATTTATAAGAGAAATGATGGAAGCTCAGCGCATTAAATTTTTTGTAATCGTTCCAATTTTTGTGAATAATATCTTTTGGGGATACTTCGGCTTTGACAATTGCAGAGAAGAAGAAAATATGGATAAAGATGAAATGCAAATATTGAAAGCTGCCGCAATAAATATTGGGCGTGCAATTGAACGTGAGATGATTCGGAATGAACTGATTGCAGCAAAGAATGACGCACAAAAAGCCGATAAGTTGAAAACTGAATTTCTTGCTCAAATATCGCATGAGATTAGATCACCGCTCAATATAATTATTAATTACTCAACTCTGCTTAAGGAATATTTTAATGAAAATTCTGACCTTGATATTTTTGAAATGTTTAATGGCATTGACAGTGCAGGAAAGAGAATCATCAGAACAATCGATTTGATCTTGAATCTGGCTGAATTGCAAACTAACTCTTATGATTTTGCACCCAAAGAATTTGATCTTTTTGAAGATGTTTTGCAAATGCTGATTATTGAATACAGGAACAATGCAAAGAAGAAAAATATTGAACTCGAATTTTCATTGAATACAGACAATGCAAAAGTTTTTGTTGATGAGTATAGCATTTCTCAGGTTTTTGCAAACCTGCTTGATAATGCAATCAAATACACAGAAAAGGGAAAAATTTCTGTTAACATTTATCGCAATAAGAAAAATGAACTTAGTGTTGAAATTTCCGATACAGGAATTGGAATATCCGAAGAGTATCTTCCTAATCTGTTTCTACCGTTCCGACAGGAGGAACAGGGTTATTCCCGAAAATACGAAGGTAATGGATTGGGACTTTCACTTGTAAAAAAATATTGCGAACTGAACAATGCAGATATTTCTGTTAAAAGCAGCAAAGGTAACGGAACAAAGTTCACAGTAACTTTTCATTAACTTTTTTTTTCATAAGTGAAGTTTTGGAAATAACTATCTGTTTTTTATTTTTCGTAAAGTATCTGTTATTATTAAACTTGAATAGAAGGATAAAATGAAATCAATTGATCAACTTGCTGTAAATACAATAAGAATTTTAGCTGCAGAAGGTGTACAGAAAGCCAACTCAGGTCACCCCGGAATGCCAATGGGAATGGCTGATGTTGCATATATTTTATGGGCAAAATATTTGAAATTCAATCCTGAAAAACCGGATTGGATCAATCGTGACAGGTTTGTTCTGTCTGCCGGTCATGGCTCGATGTTATTGTATTCTCTTCTTCATTTAAGTCACTTTGATGTTACAATGGATGATCTGAAATCATTCAGACAATTAAACAGCAGGACTCCCGGTCATCCTGAATACGGTTGTCTTCCCGGAGTTGAAACAACAACCGGTCCGCTCGGGCAGGGTTTTGCAAATGCAGTTGGAATGTCAATTGCCTCAAAAATGATGAAAGCAAAATTTGATGATAACAACAATTTGTTTGGCGAACATTTTGTTTATGCTATTTGTGGCGATGGTGATTTAATGGAAGGAATCTCCTCCGAAGCTGCTTCTATTGCAGGTCATTTGGGGCTTGGAAATATTATATTCTTTTATGATGATAATAAAATCACAATTGACGGCAGCACTGATTTGGCATTTACAGAAGATGTTCAGAAAAGATTTGATGCTTACGGCTGGCATACAATAAAAATTGACGGTCATAATCATGGCGAAATAAAAAAAGCAATTGAGCTGGGACAGGCTGAAAAAGGACGTCCAACTTTAATATTAGCACGAACTACAATTGGTTATGGTTCACCCAATAAATCCAATACTTCCGGTGTGCATGGCTCACCGCTTGGTAAAGATGAATTGCAAAAGACAAAAGAAAATCTGGGCTGGAAATACACAGAAGAATTTTTTATTCCGGATGAAGTAAAAGGTGTTTTCTCAAACAGAATTAACGACTTGGAAGAAAAATATAATTCTTGGTGTAAAAATTTCGACTTGTGGAAAGAAAAAAATCCTGAAAAAGCTACTTTGCTAACCAAATTTTTGAGCAAAGAAATTCCCGAAAATATATTAGAAAAAATTTACGATGATAATTTATTGAAGGAAAATGCCACTCGTTCTCATTCTGGTCTTGTTATGCAAAAAATTGCAGCCGAAATACCATGTTTCGTCGGCGGTTCTGCTGATCTTAATCCTTCTACAAATACATTTCTGAAAAATTCAAATGCTATTCAAAAAAATAGTTTCGAAGGAAGCAATATTCATTTTGGAATTCGTGAACATGCAATGGGCGGAATTTTGAATGGAATTTCTCTTTATGGTGGATTTATTCCTTTTGGTTCAACGTTTCTGGTGTTCTCAGATTATATGCGTCCTTCAATAAGATTGGCTGCATTATCCAAACTGCAGGTGATTTATGTCTTTACTCACGATTCGATTTTTCTTGGAGAAGACGGACCAACGCATCAGCCGATTGAACATTTAGCTGCGTTGAGAACAATTCCAAATCTTAAAGTTATTCGTCCTGCCGATGGTTTTGAAACTGCTTTGGCATGGGCTGATGCATTAAAAAACAAAACAGGTCCTACTGCAATAATTTTATCAAGACAAAAATTAAAAACAATATCCATAGTTGAAAAAGGATTAATAACTATTCCTGCTGCAATTGAAGTTTACAAAAGTGAAAATGAGAAAGGCAAATTAGTAATTCTTGCTTCCGGTTCTGAGGTTTACCCGGCAGTTGAAGCAGCAAAAATTTTATCAACTGATTATTCTGTGAAAGTTGTATCAGTACTTTCGTTGAATGCTTTGAATATTAATGAAAATTATTTGAGTAAATTTATTCCTGCAGACGCAAAATGTGTGGTTGTTGAGGCGGCCGTTTCGATGGGGTGGGGCGATGTTGTTAGGAATGAATTAATGCGGATCGATTTGAATGATTTTGGTAAATCAGCTCCGGCAGAAGTGCTTGCGGAATATTATGGATTTACTGCAAAAAAAATTGCAGCCAAAATTAAAAACTGGTTGAAATAAAATTTTTACTTAGTGAATTTCAGACAGATTAAAATGGCTCATTTTTTCCTGAGCCATTTTCTGAAAATCTTTTCAAACTTCTCTACTTTGGGAGTAATTACAAAACTACAATACGGTTGAAAAGAATTGTTGTTATAATAATTCTGATGGTAATCTTCAGCTTTGTAAAATTTTTTGAATTCACTTATTTCTGTAACAATTGGATTATCAAACACTTTTGATTTGTTCAGCTCTGATTTAATTTCTTCAGCCAGTTTTTTTTGTTTTTCGTTATGATAAAAAATGACTGAACGATATTGAGTTCCAACATCTGCACCCTGTCGATTCAATGTGGTCGGGTCATGAGTTTTCCAAAATGCATTCAGAAGTGTCTCATAATTAATTTTTGAATTATCAAAAGTAATTTGACAAACTTCAGCATGACCTGTTTTTCCGGTGCATACAGTCTCATAAGATGGATTAGGCACATTTCCACCAGAATAACCACTTTCTACTTTTAATACGCCTTCAAGTCTTTGAAAAACTGCTTCAGTACACCAGAAACAGCCGGCTCCGAATGTTGCTAATTCAATATTACTCATTTTAGGTTTCTCATTTTTATTCTGCGGATAACTAACTGTTATCAAAAGAGTGAACACCAAAAAAGTAAAAATAGTTTTAATCATAAAAATCTTTCTATAAAATGTATTTGCTTAAATCTTTATCCTTAACAATTTTATTGAGTTTTGTGTTCACAAGCTCCCCAGTGATTATGATTTTTTTCTTCTCAATTTTATCAGGCACTTCAAAAAGAATATCTTCAAGCAGGGAAGTTAAAATTGTGTGCAATCTTCTCGCTCCAATATTTTCCACCTCAGCATTCACTTCAGTTGCAGTTTTCGCTATTTCTCTAATCGAATCATCAGTGAATGAAATTTTTATGCCTTCGGTTTCAAGAAGCGCAGAATATTGTTTCAACAACGCATTATAAGGAACCGTTAGTATTTGGATAAAATCATCTTCAGTAAGGCTTTTTAATTCAACTCGAATTGGAAATCTTCCCTGAAGTTCAGGAATTAAATCAGAAGGTTTAGCAACATGAAAAGCCCCGGCAGCAATAAAAAGCACGTGGTCACTTTTGACAGAACCATATTTAGTGTTTACCGTAGTGCCTTCAACAATTGGAAGTAAATCTCTCTGCACGCCTTCACGCGAAATATCGGGTGCGCTTCCTTTGCCACTATTTCCGGCTATCTTATCAATTTCATCGATAAATACAATTCCTGATTCTTCAACCCGCTGGATTGCTTCTCGCTGTACAGTTTCCATATCTATTAATTTGTGTGCTTCTTCTTCAGTGAAAATTTTTCTTGCCTCTTTGATGGTTGTTTTTCTTTTCTTCTTTTTTTTCGGCATCATATTGCTGACAAGTTCTTGAATATTAATTCCCATATCATCCATTCCGAGCGGACCAAAAACCTGCATTCCAACCTGACTGGTTTGAATATCAAACTCAATCATTTTTTCATTAAGTTCACCTTTAAGTAATTTCTCCCTCATCCATTCGCGGGTTTTTTCATTTTGAAAAGTCTCGCCATTTTGTGTTTCATCATTATTAATGGGTTGTTTTTTTACTGGGGGAATTAAAATATCAAGTACTCTTTCATCAGCAAGATGTTCTGCTTTTTCCTGTACCATTGCAGTTTTTTCCAACTTAATTATTTGTACAGAAATTTCAGTCAAGTCTCTAATTATTGATTCAACATCTCTTCCAACATATCCGACTTCGGTAAATTTTGATGCTTCAACTTTTACAAAAGGAGCACCGGCAAGTTTTGCAAGTCTTCTTGCGATTTCAGTTTTTCCAACTCCTGTAGGTCCGATCAGAATAATATTATTCGGCATTATTTCGTCTCTGATCTCTTCAGAAACTTGCTGGCGACGCCATCTATTCCGAAGCGCAATAGCAACGGCACGTTTAGCATCAGTTTGCCCGATAATGTATTTATCAAGCTCCTTTACAGTTTGAGTGGGTGTTAAATTTTTTTTAATCTTTTCTGGCATTGTATTGTCCGTGATTAATTTTCAATTTTTTCGATATTTATTTTATCATTTGTATAAATACAAATTTCAGAAGCGGTTGTTAATGCTTCTTTTACAATTTCATCTGCAGTTAATGAAGAGTATTTCTTCAACATTTTCGCTGCGGCAAGTGCGTACATTCCTCCGGAGCCAATGGCAACAATTTTATCGTCGGGTTCAATAATATCTCCCGTTCCTGAAACAATAAAAGCTTTTTCATTTGATAAAAGTGCCAGCATAGCTTCAAGTTTTCTTAAGTATTTGTCTGTTCGCCAATCCTTTGCAAGTTCAACCACTGCTCGCTCAAGATTTCCGTTAAATTGTTCAAGTTTTTCTTCAAAACGATTTAACAGAGTGAATGCATCCGCAGCAGCACCGGCAAATCCGCATAATATTTTTCCGCTATACAGTTTTCTGATTTTCATAGAATTGTGTTTTACAACTGTGTTGCCGAGTGTAACCTGACCATCGCCACCTATAGCTGCTTTTCCATTATGGATTACTCCACAAATTGTTGTTGATCGAATTTCTATTTTCATTTTATCTCCTTAAGGAAGTTTATTTTCCTGTTTCCATTTTTGAACCCAATTAGTAAATGGTGCTGAATAAGGAACAGCAAGAATCCGACCGCCAAAGCCCATATACCTATAAACCACCATTGATAAGTTAGAAGCTTGCACGGATTTCAACATCTGCTCATCAACGCTGACCCCGTATTTATTAGCTAATTCAACTGTTTTGTCAATCATTTTTTCGCTAAGTTTTTCGAGTTTAAGTTGTTTCTTAAGTTCACCTTGAATTTCTTCGAATGGTTTTGGCAAATTGTCTGTCGCTTCTTTCTTGCCGATTAATTTGAAAATAGAATAACCATCGTCAGTTTTCAATGGACCGTAAGTTTCTCCGATTTCCATTTCACTGGCAATTCTTCCTATTTCTCCATAAGCATTTGTTGGAAAAAACCCGAACTCACCATTCTTTTCTTTTGTCCAGGTTCTCTTTGTATGTCTTTTTGCAAAAGTTCCTAAATCAACTCCTTTATCCAAGCCAGTTAAAATATTTTCAACAATTTCAAGACTGTCGGTAAGTACTTCTATTATATTAACCTGCATAGTCGGAAGATTTGTTTTATTCTGTTCATTATATTTTGCGAGCACTTCAGCATCAGTTACTTTTGCATCTTTTAATAAAGTGTTTCGAAAAAGAGAGCTTAAATAATTATCTCTCCACATATCCAGAAAATGTTTTACTTCATCATTGTTATTCAAATTTTTAGCAAGAGCTTCGCGTGCCAGAATTTCCTTTTCTATAAATAATTTAACACGTGAATTTAATTTGGCTCTCAAAATATTTTCATTTATAATATTGGAGAAAAATCCCTCAAAAAAGAAATCATGCAGAAATTCACGCAGAGTTATAGGATTTTTTTCAAACTTTATGAAAACCATGTTTAAAGTATCAGAAGGAATCTCTTTCAAAATCGAATTGAAATCTTCATCTATCAATGCGACTTTTTCGCCATCTTTAATGTTAGCTTTGATTTTTCTGGCTTTAATTTTATCTATGACTTTATTTGAAAAACTCCAGAAAACTTCACCATCAGCAACAACGTTCATGTCCTTGAAAAAAGGATTGACAAATTTATCGAATGCTTTGTTTGTCGCTCGTGCTTCAATTACTCTCTTAATAGTTTTCTCAAGTTCTTTGGCTTGTTTTTCGTTGGAAATAATATTTTGCTCAATTGATTCAACTTTGAAAATATACCAACCCTCAGGTGATTTTAGAGGTGAAGAAAATTTGCCTGGCTTCAATTTATAAAGTGTGTCTTCAACAAATTGCTCCATTTTGCCGTAATAAATTACGTATGGCTCGGATTGCAAACTATTCTCCGATCGGTAAGCTAATAGAGTGTCAAACGGAAAACCATTTAGTAAAATTTTGTGAAGGCTGTCAATCTCGGTTTCTTTATCGGCATATAAAAATTTTGTGTTTAAATTCCATGTGCTTCGTTGTCTGGCAATGACATAATCATTCGGATCAATTGAGACCTTATTTTTAACTTCTGCCGCATAAAGTGCGTCTCTCCAGTACATTTTTTGTAAAGAAGTAAAAGTATATTTCATAATTTCAGTAGTATCGAGGTTTAGTTTTCCTGATTCCAGTGCCCAAAGTTTTTCGGCAATCATAGAATAGAGCAATTCCTCTTTCAAATAATCTTCTCGATTTTTATTGTGCCTGCCTATCTGCGGAGTTAATTCATACCGCTCTGTAAATTCGCGCAGAGTAATTTTCTTTTCCCCAATTCTTGCTAATACTTTATCATCGGTGTTCTGAGCCAATAATAACGCAGTAAAAAAAATCAAAAGAATAAAAGTTTTCATCAAATATCCATTTAATAAATTGTTAAAACATTTTAGGAAAAATGCGGGGAACTTGTTCCCGATATTTTGCATATTCATCCCCAAATTTTATTAGCAGCTTTCTTTCCTCATAAATCGAACCGACGTAAAAATAAATAACTAAACTTAATGCAAATGTTAGATAGAATAAATCCATCGAAGGACGCAGGAGCAGAAATAAAATTGAAAAAAAGTAGATTGGATGTCTGCAGATTTTATAAGCTCCATCTGTTCGAAAATTAGGCTTTTCATCCAGTTCCTGCTGATTATATTGATTATTAAAGTATCTTATCAACTGGGCGATTCCTAAAAACTCTTTCAAATCATTTTGCTTCAATGACCAAAATAATCCGGCAAGGGGAATCAATTGAAGAGAAAGAATAATTAAATCATACGGAAAATTAAATTCATATATCAATAAATCCGGCTTTGGTGAAATTTCGTAAATAACAATAAAAAAAAACAGTGAACTTACATTATAAAATACCTTGTAGAACGCTATCTTATTTCCAATGTTTTCTACAAGCTTTTTCTTCAATTCATCTGAGGCTAATAAGCTGTGGATTAATCCAAATACTCCGAATAGCAGAAAAATAATAAATACATCAAAGATATAAATCATAATTCCTTTCTAAGCCGTGCAATTGGGAGACGTAACTGCTCTCGATATTTTGCGACGGTTCTGCGTGCAATCTGAATTCCTTTTTGATTCAGCAAATCAGCAATTTGATCATCGCTCAATGGACTTTTTTTATCTTCATTATCACAGATTTCTTTAATTAATTCTTTGATATGTTTATTGGAAATTTCATCACCGGAATCTGTTGCCAAGCCTTCGCTGAAAAAGTATTTTAGTTCATGAATACCAACAGGACTTTGCACATATTTGCCGTTTACAACCCGGCTAATTGTTGAAATATCCATTCCAATTTCATCAGCAATATCTTTGTAAATCATCGGTTTCAGTGCCCGAGGACCGAACTCAAAAAATTCATATTGTTTTTCAAGAATTGTCTGCATAATATTCATCAGGGTCATTCTTCTCTGATGAATAGAAGCAATAAACCATTTTGCAGATTCAAACTTTTCTCTTAGAAATTTGTGAGTATCCTTTTCGCGTTCGGAAATTTTTCTTTTTCGCTTATTTGAATTCAACATCTCCAGATATGTTTTGCTGATAGTTACCGAGGGCACCGCTCTGTCATTAAGTGAAACGATATAATTCCCATCAACTTTTTCAATCAAAAAATCCGGAGTAACTTGATTAGCTTCTTCAGATAAAATATTTCCTTCGCCCGGTTTTGGGTCAAGTTTCTGAATTATATCCAAGGCAGTTCGTAAGGTATCCCTTGTTAAATCTAATTCTTTTTCAATCAAATCGAATCTTTTGTTTACAAAATCAGCATAGTGTTTGCTTAAAATTTGCTCTGCGATATAGGAATAATAAGGGTCAAATGATGAATTTCTAATTTGAATTAACAGACATTCCTGCAAATTTCTTGCAGCAATTCCAACGGGTTCGAAAACTTGAATGTTTTTTAATATCTCTTCTGCCCTTTCATATGTAACCGTCACATGCTCAAAATAATCAAGTTCTTCTGATATTTTTCGAAGATCTTGCTTAAAATAACCATCTGGCGAAAGGCTATCGATTATCGTTTCGCCAAGTATCATTTCATCTTCTGTAAGATCAAGCATGTGTAATTGCTCAAATAATTTTTCAGTTAAAGTTGTTTTGGCTGGAGATATTGGCTGAGATTTATTATCATCGTCTGGACTTTTATTCGATCGAATTTCATCATGCTCAGATTCATTCATAAAATCTTCAATTTCAAATTCGTCACTCTGAGATTGAGTTTCTTCGGTTTCATCAAAACTATCTTCATTATCATTCTCTTCCTGACTCAGTTCATATTCATCTGATAAAACTTCTTCAAGAATAGGATTTAATTCCAATTCGGTTTTAATTCTTTGCTCAAGTGCTAATGTATTAAGCTGAAGCAATTTCTGATATTGTATTTGTTGTGGCGATAATTTTTGTTGTAATGAAAATTTTTGACTTAGCGAAAGCATTTTTACTCCAAAAATGATTTTAATTTGTTATACCAGTTTTTCCCAAAAGCAGTTATCATCGAATCTTTACAGAATTCAGCAATTGTAACATTCTTCTTTTTCCCCAATTCCAAAGCAGGTTTGCACTCAGAATATTCTTCATATTTCAAAATATCACCACCGAAACTCCCAACTCTTATCGGGAAAAGAAAACATGAAATCGGTTTTCGGAAATCAGATTTTTTGTCAAAATACGCTTTTTCAATACTGCATTTAGCAATATCATTTTCGTAATAAACAAACACACAATCGCGGTTGTTTATACTTCGTGTCATTGCTCCATCATTTATTTCTTCCCAAAAATCATTTTCTTTAATTTCCTCTCTGCTGTGTTCGGGTAGATATTCAAAAATTGATTCAAGATTTCGACCAATTTCAGCAATCTCCATAATACGCAGTGGTGCGCCGTAATCACTTTCCATTGTGCAGCAGGCACCCTTGCATTTCTTCAAGTCGCAGAAAAAATGTTTGTTTAAGATTTTTGAATCAACGATTTTATCGCCTATTGTTAAAAATTCTTTGTTCACGAAGTCTCTGGAATAATTTTTGCTAAGATAAAAAAAATGTTCATCTTTAGAAAGAGATTTCAATATTTTAATTCTTGCACGGGCAAATTATTCTTATTAAATTTTCACCGAAGACAAAAAAATAGGAGGTAAAATGCCTTCTCAAAAACTCAAATCTTATCTTGATGAAAACAAAATTAAATATGTTACCATGGTACATTCGGTCGCATACACAGCTCAGGAAATAGCCGCTTTGGTTCATATGCCGGGAAAAGGAGTTGCAAAAACTGTTTTGATAAAAGTAGAAGGAAAACTTGCAATCTCTGTTTTACCGGCTTCATACAAAATTGATTTCGACTTGCTGAAGAAAGCGTTAAAAACTGATGAAGTAAGACTTGCTAATGAGCAGGAATTCAAAGATAAATTTCCGGGTTGCGAAG
>PFVB01000071.1:0-2301 GCA_002790395.1 Ignavibacteriales bacterium CG_4_9_14_3_um_filter_34_10
CATCTCTCCCTCCAATCATTGCTTTAATATGTCCGTTCTTTGCATCAAGAGCAACAAAACCGACTTCAATTGTTTGAACAGTCTTTTTTATATTATAAATAAAATCTTCTCTATTCAAAAATTGATAATAAATTCTTTGTTTTTCTTCATTTGATTTTGCCTTAATGTATTCCGGGCGTGCCTTTATAGTTTTATCAATATATTCATTCAAAACGGTTTGATTTGCGTTCCAGTTCCATCTTTTATCAAACTCTTGTTGAAATGATTCCATGTGTTCAATTACTGCTTGATTAGCATATTTCTGCATTTTAGAGTTTAATGTTGTGTAAATAGTTAATCCATCTTTATATATATCAAATCCATATTGATATTGAATATCTTCAAGTTGCTGCCTTATGTATTCAACAAAATAAGGAGCAATAGAACCTTTGTATTTTCTTTTTGTTTTTTCTAATTGAACACCGAGTGGTAATTTTTTGTAATAATTAAATTCACTCTCTGAAATAAAATCTTCTTCAAGCATTTCGCCCAATATTAAATTTCTTCTTTTTAAAAGCCGATCGGGATGCCGCACTGGATCATAAACAACTGATGACGGCAGTATTGCAATCAATACTGCAGATTCAGATATTGTCAAATTTCTGACGGGTTTATTAAAAAATATTCTTGATGCTCTTTCAATACCATAAGCCCCTTTCCCGAAATACGAAACATTGAGATACATTTCAAGAATTTCATTTTTAGTATAAGTTCTTTCAATGTTAAACGCGGTTATCCATTCTCTGATTTTTCGGATAATAGTTCCAAAGTAGGATTCATTTTTCCCTTTAAATCCATATAAATTTTTAGCCAATTGCTGAGTAATAGTGCTCGCACCTTCTCGTCTTCCAAAAACAAATGTTTTAAAAAGTCCCTGAAAAAATCTTTCTATATCCACTCCCCAATGATCATAAAATTTTTTATCCTCTGTTGCAATGAGTGCATTGATCAAACATTTTGGAATACTGTCAATATTGGCTTCAACCCTGCTTTCATCCTTATAAAATCTTCCTATTTCTTCGCCATCTTCGGTTAGTACAATCGTGGCCAAACTTGGTTTCGGATTTTCCAACTCTTCAAGCGAAGGTAATCCATCAAAAATATAATACACTACACCGATCAACACCAATATCACTAAACCAAATATTGTCAAGCATAATTTTTTGTTGTTCTTATAAATATTTTTTAATAACTTCATACTAATTCCAATCAATAATTTTAAAGTTTTCACCATCAAACACACCGTAGCATGGACTTTCAAGCCACGTTCCAAGATTTATATAATAACCATTTCCATGTTTTTCGTAAGCTCTTTTATGAGTATGCCCGAATAAAACGTAATCAATCCCATCATCAATTTTTTCTTTTGCGATTTCAAAAACACCATCAATTTCGCCGTAAGATTTAGCAGTTGTATAGTTCCGGCTTTTTTTGCTTGTCCCGCTTGCAATCCAAATACCCAAATCAGGATGGATTAAAGAAAACAGATTCTGAATAGTTTTATTTCTCAAAATTTTTTTTAAAATTAAATAGCCGATATCGTTTTTAACTAAGCCATCACCATGACCCAAATAAAAATTTTTGCCAAGAATTTTATAATTTAAGTCGCTTTCATAAACGTTAATATTTAATTCTTCAGTAAAAAAATCTCTATGCATAAAATCATGATTGCCAATTAAATAATGCACTTTAATTTTCTTTTTTGTCAATTCTTTCAAATGATGAAGTACAGAAATAAAATCTTTTTGAATCACCCGCCGATATTCAAACCAATAGTCAAACAAATCACCAAGAATAAAAATCTCTTTGGCATCCATAGAAATTTTTTGGAGTAAATTGATTAAGATTTGCTCTTTTTCTTTTTCTTTGTTTCTTTCACCTAAACCAAGATGTATGTCGGACAAAAAGTAGTAAATAAAAACTCCTTTATTTTAATATGCAAAATTAATGTAATCTTGAAAAACATTTGTATTATCGGCGAATAATTTTTGCCAGTATTTTGTTTCCCTGATTCAAAATTACTTTTCCAACAATAAAATCAAAATCTTGCTTAATTACCAAACTCCTTGAATTCATTTGAAAATCCATAGAAATGATTTTATTTGACTTGGAATTTGTCCCTGGTTTTCCCAAAAATGTGACAGGTAATTTTAATTTATATACTTTAAAATCATTCTGAGTTTGGTCAACTTTCAAAAACACACTGCTTGAGGAGTTGAACTTTCTAATCTCATAATTATACTTAATAACCGGTAATCCAAC
>PFVB01000071.1:2311-4495 GCA_002790395.1 Ignavibacteriales bacterium CG_4_9_14_3_um_filter_34_10
ATCCATTGATTGAAAAAACAGTCAAGGTTTTTGTTGGTAGATTTTTCAAGAAACAATTTAAATTCCATAGTGGAAGAATTACTGTACTTATAATATTCATGATATTTTCTAATTACATCACGGAAAAGGCTATCCCCAATTTCATAACTCAACATCATCATTACTCTTGCACTTTTCTCATAAATAAAACGGTCGAAAATAAATCCATTGGGATTATATAATGGAGATGTATATGAAACTTCATTGAAATAATTCAATAGTTTATTAAAGTTATTTTGAGAGCCTTGAAAATATTGTTTAGCAAAAAGTATTTCGGCATAACTTGCAAAGCCTTCATTCAACCAAATATCTTTCCACGATTTGACACTAATTGAATTTCCCCACCAAGCATGAGCAATCTCATGGTGCAAAATACTTAGATTTGAATTATCGCCTGTAACCAATTCTTTCCCGATTCCAATAATGGATTGATTCTCAATCGCACCTTGATTCCATAAATTAACAACGAACCCAACCTTTTCATTCGGAAACGGATAGTTTCCAAAATCATGAATGTTTTTTTTCAATAGCTCCGGTACAATTTGAAAATCCGTTCTGGCTTTACTAAGAATATCTTTAGGGACAAAATATTGAATTCTAAAATTTTTATCAGTGATTTTGCCAGTATAATAATTCGAAGAATAAATTGAAATATTGTAGGTAGTAAGCGGATATACAGTTTTCCAATGATAAGTTTTTCTGTTTTTTGATTGAGTTGAATCTATCAGATTTCCATTTGAAACAGAAACAAATTGCGAATCATTAGTGATCCTTATATCGAGAAAAGCTTTGTCAGAAGGTGAATCATGGCAAGGCAACCAAGATCTTGTTTCGCTTGGTTCATCAATCGTATAGATAAAGTCATTTGATTCTTCTTTCCCAAAAATCAATCCAAACATTTTTGCCTGTGATGGATAGCCTGAATAAGTAATTTCAATTTTGGATGTATCCGGAATATCTGAGAGAACTTTAACTACCAAAGCATCATCTTTGTATTTATAATCAATCAAATTATTGTTAAGTTTTAGTGATTTGATTCTAAATCCATCTTCAAAATCCAGGATCAAATATTTTGAATCAATTTCACGAGTGAATTTGATAGTTACTTTTGAACTAATAAGCTTTTTTGTCGGAAATAATTTAATGTCGATATCATATAATTGAACATCAATATTTGACTGGCTGATTTTTGGCTGGGGAAAATATTTATCAGTAATATAATGATATAATAATTCCTGCCACCAGTAGTAGAGAAGAATAACGAGAATACATAAACAAATTTTTGCGATTTTGTTCAAATTGAATTATTTGTTTTTTAATAAAAAAAAATTTGCTATTCAATGTAAGAAAAAATATTTTACAAATAAAAATTTGGGCGAAAACATGGCGTATATCGGTTCATCATTATTAAGAAACACTTTGACGATGATTTTAGCAGGTGGTCAAGGTGAAAGGCTTCATCCATTAACTGCATACAGGACAAAGCCATCAGTACCTTTTGGCGGCAAATATCGGATAATAGACTTTGCATTATCCAACTGTCTGAATTCGGGATTGAGAAAAATTTATGTACTTACTCAGTATAAATCCGATTCTTTAAATCGACATATATATGAGGCGTGGAATATTTTTAATCCTGTATTAAGCGAATTCATTTATTCAATTCCCCCACAGCAAAAAATCAGTAATAATTGGTACACGGGCACATCAAATGCAATCTTACAGAATTTAAACTTGACTGATGAACCCCAAACTGAGTATGTATTAATTTTATCAGGTGATCATATATATAAAATGGACTACTTAAAAATGCTTCAGTATCATGTAGAAAAGAAAGCTGACCTTTCAATTGCTTCTCTTTTTGTTCCCAAAGATCAGGCGAAAAGATTTGGAGTACTGGGAATTGATTCTGATTACAAAGTAATTTCTTTTGTTGAGAAACCATCATCACCACCTGAGATTCCTGATAGACCTGGCGAATCATTTGTTAACATGGGAATTTACATTTTCAGTTCAAAGATGTTAAGAGAAGTTCTTGAAACAATGAACAAGAAGAAAAATGAAAATTCTGATTTTGGAAAGCATGTAATTCCATTCATGATTAAGAACGGATATAATGTACAAGCTTTTAGGTTTGTAGATGAG
>PFVB01000071.1:4663-20561 GCA_002790395.1 Ignavibacteriales bacterium CG_4_9_14_3_um_filter_34_10
GGAGAGCGTGTGGGACGTGCTTTTAATTCGTTAATTGTTGACGGCACCATTATTTCCGGTGGACTTGTAGAGAGATCAATAATTGGCGCACATGTTCGTGTAAATTCCTACAGTTATGTAACCGATTCAATTATAATGGATAATGTCAGCATCGGCAGACATGCAAGAATCAGAAGATCCATTATAGATAAGAACGTAGTAATTCCCGAAGGAGTTGAAATTGGCTTTGATTTCGAAGAGGACAAAAAGAAATTTACTGTCTCTGAAACAGGAATAGTTGTAATTCCCAAAAACTATATTTTTGAATTATAGTTATTAGTAATTTCAACTGTTAGATGGAAGTCAAGCAAATATTGAAAGAAAGAGTCAGAAACCTTCCGACTCTGCCCGGTATATATCAATTTTTTGATAAGAATAATAAAATCATTTATATAGGCAAGGCAAAGAATCTTAAGAACAGAGTCAGCTCCTATTTTAGCAGTTCAATTGATTCTCCAAAAACTTTGGCTTTGGTAAATAAAATTTACGACTTACAAGTGATTGCCACGGATACTGAAGTTGAGGCGTTAGTGCTTGAAAATAATCTTATTAAAGAATTCAAGCCAAGGTATAATATTAATCTTAAGGACGACAAAACTTTTCCATTCATAAAAGTTACCAATGAACCTTATCCCAGAATATTTTCAACGAGAAATGTAGAGAAAGACGGGGCAAAATATTTCGGACCTTTTACTGATATTAAAAGCATGAAGGCTTCTCTATCATTAATTAACAGGATATTTAAAGTCAGAAGTTGCAAGTATTTTATCAATCAGAAAATAATCGATGAAAAGAAAATAAAAGTTTGTTTGGATTATCATATCAAGAAATGTGATGGACCTTGTGAGGGACTTATATCTCTTAGTGAATACAATAGAATTATAGCAAACGTTATAAAACTTCTGAAGGGAAAAACAAAAGAATTAATTAATGATTTATCGGATGAAATGAACAATGAATCTGCCAAAATGAATTTTGAAAACGCTGCTGAAATCAGGGACAGCATTAAACAGCTCTCGGTATATTCACAGAAGCAGAAAGTAGTATCGATTGATTCAACAAACAAAGACATCATTACTTATGAGAGCGAGGGAAAAGATATTGCATGTTCAATCTTGAATGTCAGGAATGGTGTGCTTTTAGGCAAAAGGCAATTTCATTTCATTTCTGAAATTGAACAAACTCAAAATGAGATTTATTCGTCAATCATTAATAAATATTATAATGAATTTGCCGATATTCCTGATGAAATCATTTTAGAGAGTGAACTCGAAGAAATAGATATTTACGAAAAGTGGTTTCTTGAGAAACATAAATCTAAAGTGAGATTTGTAGTACCCAAAAAAGAAAGTCTTTCGAAATCATTACTTTCCATGAGCAGACAAAATGCAAAACTGCAATTAAATGATATACTAATTCAGAAAGAAAAAAGTCAAGGTAATTTGCCACATGTTTTATCATCAATCAAGCGGGATCTCCGGCTTGACAAATTGCCCCGAAGAATTGAATGTTATGACATTTCGCACTTGCAAGGAACAGATACAGTAGCAAGTATGGTGGTATTT
Source organism: Ignavibacteriales bacterium CG_4_9_14_3_um_filter_34_10 (assembly GCA_002790395.1). GTDB lineage: Bacteria > Bacteroidota > Ignavibacteria > Ignavibacteriales > Melioribacteraceae > UM-FILTER-34-10. The sequence goes on from PFVB01000071.1 coordinate 6,268, forward strand.
GTCGATGGGAAACCTGCGAAAAGTCTGTATCGAAAATTTAACATAAAAGACGTTGATGGAGTTGATGACTTCGAAAGTATGAGAGAAGTAATAACAAGAAGGTTTTCTCAAAGTTTATCATTGAAAGAAGATTTTCCTGATTTAGTTATTATTGATGGCGGCAAAGGACAACTCTCTGCAGCAGCAGAATCAATCAATAAACTGAATTTGAAAAAGTTAAATATCATTTCGCTCGCCAAAAGACTTGAAGAGATTTATTTTCCAAACTCATCAGAACCACAATATATTCCGCGAACTTCTTCCAGCTTAAAATTAATTCAACATCTCAGAGATGAAGCACATCGCTTTGCAATCACATTTCATAGAAGTAAGAGAAGTAAAAGAACTTTTCAAAGCGAATTAAGTTCAATCAAAGGAATTGGCGAAAAATATGTATCAAAGCTCCTGCAGAATTTTGGAAGTGTTTCAAAAATCAAAAATGAATCAATTGAAAATCTCACCAAAGCAATCGGAAAATCAAAAGCTAATTTAGTATTCAACTATTTTCACTCAAGCCACAACACTCAGATATAGTTTTTCCTGCCCCAAAAATATATTACCAAAACAGTCAAAACGAGCATCAATATTATCGAAATAAATGGACTGAGCCCAAATCCTGAAGGTATATAACCGACAATTAATGCAATTATAGCTACAGTAATTGCATAAGGCATTTGAGTATTTACATGGTCAATATGGTTGCATTTTGAAGCAAGACTGCTCAAAATCGTGGTATCAGCAATCGGCGAACAATGATCACCGAAAACAGAACCCGATAAAACCGCTGCAATTACAGCATATAATGTTTGATAATAAGCATCGGCTTCTAAATGATTTATCAAAGAAATATTATGTGTGAGTGGAATTGCAATTGGCATAACAATAGCCATTATACCCCAGCTTGTGCCCGTCGCAAAAGCAGTGATCGCACAGATTATAAAAATAAGTGCTGGGAGAAAACTTGGACTAACACTTTCGCTAATTATTGAAATAATATAATCAGCCGTCTTCATTTCATGAGTAACATTACTAATTCCCCAAGCAAAAACTAAAATTATAACTGCAATAAGCATAGTTTGAACCCCTTTTTGCCATGCTTCCATTGATTCTTCGAGCGTAAGGATTTTTTGACTTATACTCATTATTACAGCAACAACACAAGCAGAAAAACTTGCCCAAAGAAGAGAAGAAAAGGAATCGGAATTGCCAATAATATTTCGTATAGAGAAATCATTAATTCCAGCTTCTTTTAACGAGTTCACGCCTGTAAAATATAAGCCAATTAAAGTTCCAAAAAGAATTATTAAAATTGGAATTGCTCCATTGAACCATTTCGGATTAGTGCTATTTGTGGAAACATTTGAACTATAAATTGAATTATCACTTTCTTCTTTTCCCGAAACTCTTCCGGTTAATCTTGCACGCCTTTCAGCTTTCAACATTGAATTATAATCTCTTTGCGAATAAGCAATCAGAAAGACAAAAAATATTGTCCCGATTGAATAAAAACTGAAAGGAATTGAATTAATGAATAGATCATATGCATTTGCCTTCAGTCCAATTAAATTCACAGCATCCTGAATCAATCCAACCTGGTATCCAATCCATGTACTAATAATAAATAAACTTGCCATAGGCGCTGCTGTCGCATCAACAATATAAGCTAATTTTTCTCTCGATATTTTATGCTTATCCGTAATGGGTCTCATCATATTGCCAATAATTAATGAGTTTGCATAATCATCAAAAAATATTACGACACCAAGCGCCCAGCTTGCAACCATTCCTCCTCTGGGTGATTTTGCAAGCTTTGTAATCAAGTTAGCCAATCCAATTGTTCCGCCATTCTTAGAAATTATTCCAACTACACCACCAATAAGCAAAGTGAAAAGAATAATAAACATATGATCTTTATCCACAACTGAATTAAGGATAAATGTATCACCAAAGCGAAGAAAAGCAATAAATGGGTTATAATCATAAATAAAAATAATCCCAATAAATATTCCGGCGGCTAAAGAAATTATCACTTGTTTGATAATTAGAGCAAGCAGTATTGCAAGCAACGGTGGGATTATACTCAACCAACCCGGCACAATTCTTATTTTATTTTGAGTGTTTTTCTTATTAATCGATATTAAATAATCCCCTGAAGGCCCAATTGATATGGATGTATCTATTTTTCCGCTTCTTGGCTTAAATGAATAATTAAAGATATTATTTTCAGATTTGAAAACAACTTGAGTAACTGAATCACTACCTGTTTTATCAACAACAAGTCTGAATTTAATATCAGACAAGTAGAATTTGGGGATGTCAATTTTCTGGGAATAAAGAAAGGACGGGATTAAAACCATGAAGTAAAAAAGTATTTTTTTTATCAACTATAAATTTTCCGTTTTTATTGGTAAAAAATTGTGACAAATATAGAACTGTTTCAAATAAAATAAAACAGCAGCAAAAAAAAAGCCAAGCTTACTGCTTACACAAATTAAATACTGACCGTTGCTTCCTTTCGGACCTGGCGGGATTGGGTACTAACCTGTTAAACAGGGCTTGGCAAAATTTCTAATGCAAAAATACATAAAGAAAAAATTATTCGGTAATCAATTATAAAAAATCAGATAGCTTCTTGAACTCGCTTTCCCAGTTGAGTGTCTTTCTTGCGAACTTACAATTTTCTTTAAACGTACTTATAATTTTTGGATTATTGATTATTTCTTTTATAGAGCTTATGACAATATCAATTGATTCACTTGGGATAGCTTTACCGACATTAAATTCTTTCACTACTTTTTTCATCTGAGGAAGATCACTGCACAAAACAGGTAGTTCCGCCATGATGTATTCGAATAATTTACTTGGCAGTGCATAATAATAACTTGCACTCAAATTTTCTATCAGAGCCACACCAAGATCAGCGGCAGATGTATATTTGATCAACTCTTCCTGGCTTACTGAATTAATAAAGTGAACCCGATCACCTACACCAATTTGATTGGAATAATTGATGAAATTTTCTTTTTCAATTCCATCACCTAATACAACAAAATGCAGATTTTCAATAAAACGCACGGCATCGATTACTACCTTAATTCCACGTCCTTTTAAGATAACTCCCTGATATAGTAGTATTTTAGATTCACTTGAAAGATTAAGCATTTTCCTTAAATCTATTTTCTTATTTTCCACATTAAATCGCGGAAGGTTTCTCATAACTAAAACATTTTTTATGTTATAAAACTTGTTGAGAAACTCAGCATCAAGTTCACCTGTAGTCAGAACTAAATCAGGTGATTTAATAAATACTCTTTCAACTTTGGCAAGTAATGACTGAATGATTTTTCTCTTACTTAAGCCGGCAAGAAACGGGTACAATTCCCTGCTGTTGTAAAAAAGTTTTTTCTTTCTAAATTTTGCAAATAAAGTTACTACAGGGAGCGTATATACATCTTCGGCGAAATAATAATCAACAGATGAATTTTTTAATTCTATAAATAATTTGGATAAAAAATTAAAATAAAAGGAGAAAGCGTTTTGCCTGTGCAAATGGAAAATCTTAAAATTAGTTTTGGTTAAAATTCTATTTGGAATCCAATCAAAACCAATTACTGAAACATCTATATTTTTATCAAGAAGCGAATTCGCCAGATTAGAAATCCGTGTATCAAATAATGGATTTCCCAAATATGAAATTACCGCTTTCTTTTTCATCGTATCTAAAGAATTATATGTAAAGTATTTCTCAATACAGTTTTTGCATCAAATTTTTCTTTGAATTCAATAAGACTCATGCTTGGTGTCATTGGGTTTAATGCTTTCGTATCCTGCGAGACACCGATATCTACGTATTGATAACCATTATCGGTAGAATATTTGACCACTTCATACATAACACGTTGGATAGGTTTAAACTCCTGATACTCATACAACAGCATATTATAAAAACAAAGTGCACAGGTTTTATTCACAAAAAACATTGATGAACCGCCAATTGGAATATCTTTATAATAAACCATAAAAAGTTTTAAATTGTCCGGAAGCAAATCCCGAAGTTTTATCATATCATCATATGAGTGAGTTGGTTTAACATTATGTCGTGCTTTATTAGCCAATAAAATTGGATAGAATTCATCATATCTATCATTGACCTCAACTCTAATATCATTATCACGTAAAGATTTTCGAACATTTCTTCTAATAGTTGGATCGAACCGCATTATAATATCTTCATTCGGGTTTAATTTTATTGCACTCGAGATGTAATGCAGTTTATAACTGAATCCTCGCCAAAGAAGAGCAAAATCCAGATTTTGATTCGGCTTATCTTCATATACAGTTGGAGCAGGTGTTAATTCAATCTCTTTAAAATTATTTTTTTTGGCGTAATCCAAAAGAGTATCAACAATAACCAGTGCTTTTTCAAATTTAATATCGCCTGTGACTATTGAACCATAACTTGCGCCAATAGGTGATTCAAATCGATCTTGATTCAGCGACCCAGGGAGCACAGCAACTATTTCACCTTTTTCCAAAAACATAAGGTGATTAAAATTAAATTTGCCGGGTGCGTGGTAATCAAAAAATTTTTGCAAATGAAACATTGTCCCATTATTTGAACTCAGAACAAACTTATCCCACTTTTCTTTCCAGTTTTCAGAATAACGAATTATTTCCATAGTATTTTCAATGTAAATTAAAAATTATATAAAAGAGATATTGTATTAGAGTTTCCCAGATAAAAATCAAAAGGTATATAAGCATAATCAAGCCTTGCTCCAATCCACGAAAAACCGAGTCCAAAAGAAATGTTCCTTGATTCAAACCCTGTAACATATCCAAACCTTAAAAATACGGTTTCATCATAACTATATTCGGCTGCAATATGAAAATGCAAATCGGTCTCTGGTAAATACTTTTGAATTCCGCTAATCAGATTTACAGAAGATGAAATTTTCTCAAAATAAAAATTGTAACTTGCTCCTACCCTGAAATCCGTTGGCAAATCAGCTGATTGTGTTCTTAGCGCAGTTACAGAACCGATATTTCTTACTGACATTCCTAGGTTAAGATTGGGCACGATTTCATTATATGCAAAACCAAAATCTAAAGCATAACCAGAAGATTCATCACTTAAAATATTTTCATAAAGATATTTAAATGTAGCACCGGCAAATAAATTATTATAAATTCTAGCTGATGTTGAAAACGATGCAGAAAAATACCGTGCATCAAATTTTGATTGCACTTCTCCCGGTTTAACGCGTACTTCAATGTCATTAATCATAGTATTATTTACTTGTACAGCAAATGGAATTCCATATAGGCTTGAACTACCTGCAATATTTTGAGAAGAAACATCCTGAATCCAACTGTTGTGAGAAAAGAAAAGCTGCGGTGTTTTGAGCGAAGATAATTGAGCAGGATTATAATAAACATTTGCAAGGTCAACATTGCCGACCGCTCCAAAATCAGACATTGCCATATCACGTGCTGAGTTTCCGAATTTTAGAATTGCAAATCCGCTATTATCAGATGACTGTGGAAAAATGTGCGTCACACAAAAAGCTAATATTATTATTACTGTTTTTTTCATAATTAAAAGTTTATGTTAACCCCGATTATATGTTGATCAAATTCAGAATAAGGTTCAAAGTTGTAAGCATAATTAAGTCCGAACAAAAAAGTTCCTAACAAGTAAGAATATTCGAATCCAAATGCAGGACGTAACGGTATATCAAAATTGTTAATGTTAATATAATCCATACCGGCTCTGATTGCCAATGCATTAAGTATATAATATTCGCCACCAAACTTAAGTACTTTTGTTCCTAAACTGCTGCTTTCAAATTCCGTTGAAACTAATAAATTATACTCCCTAAAGAAATAAGACATTCCTAATTTATTTAACTGAGGGAATTTCTCTTCTTTTGTTATTCCATCCAGACCATAAATCTTTGCAGAGTCCCATTTATACTTACTGTTTAAATCCTTTATTACTAATGCAACATTTAAATTATCATTGACACTGTATAAAACGCCAAAATCAAAACCCAAAGTTGTTGAAGTCATTTCTTTATAAAGTTTTGAATAATAAAATTTTGCGTTAAATCCTGCAGATACTTTTTTAGACAATTTAAGAGCAAGATTGAGAAAGAATTGATTCTCGGAAACAGACAAATTACCCGTTTGAAAACCTTGATTATCTCGTTCCTCGATATTTGAAACACCGGAATTAATTATTCCAAAACTTAGTCCGGCAGTTGGTCTCACTCTTTTTGTGATCGTCGAATCAAATGTTTTTCCCAATTCAAATTTTTTTGTAAACGAAATAAAATTCAAAGTTCTGTCTAATGATAAAAATGTATAAGCTGTGTGCAGCGAATTTCCATTTTGAAAAACAGAAAGAGCAGGATTATAATAAATATCAACATCGCCTTTTGAAACTGCAGAAATTGAATTACCCAAAGCTTTTCCTCTGGCTCCAAATCCAACTCGTGAAAAACCACCTGCAGAAGATGACATTGCATTGAATTGATCCTGTGAAAAAGCTGTTGAAACAGAAAGCAATAAAAACATTAAAATCTTTTTAGTCAAATCTTATTCCTACTTAATAACCAAAATTTTACCATATAATTTTTCTTTTTCTCCGATATCGATGCGATAAAAGTAAGCACCGTTTGAAACATATTTTCCGTCATCATCCTTACCATTCCAATATTCTATTTGATCCTGCCCGCCTCTTTGTGCGTTCTGAATTAAAGAGCGGACAAGGTTCATATTAAAATCAAAAATACGAACTGAAACATCGGCTATCTCACCATTTAAATTATATTTAATTTTTACATCCCTTTGATAAGGAGAAAACGGATTGGGGAAAGCAAATGTTTTTCCTTTATTACTGATTTCAGGCGAGGCGAGAAATACTCTCCAAGTTCCTTCCCAAAATCCGAAAGTCTCATTAATAACGGCAAGTCCGTTTGAAGAACCAATCCAAATATCAATTGAATTATCAACTATCTTTTTTGAAACCGCAGAATAAAAAATGTTTGTCTCGATAGAAAAGGAATTTTCTCTATCGTAAATGCTTCCCGGAGATAACCAATTTTTGCCGTCATCGTTTGATCTGAAAATACCATTATCGGTAGCTGCTATCACTTCAGAGTTAAACGGTGAATCGTAATCACCAAAATATTTAAACCCGAAATTATGTGCCCTTTCACCCAATAAAAATGTTTCCCATGATTTTCCACCATTTGATGAAGCCGAAACACCCCATGTTTCTTCCATTGCTTCAGCTTTCCATGTTGACGCCCAAATTACTTTCTTTGCTTTATCATACGCTAATGATGTAATGAAATTTCCTGTAATCGGTTGAGATTGATTTTGATGGTTAAATTTTTTCCAGCTGATTCCGTTATCAGTTGATATGTTAATGCCACCGGCTGTTCCAGCAATTAACGTTGAATCATCAATTCCAATCACAGAAAAAACTCGATGATTTAAATAACCTTCTGTTCCAAATTTTCCGGCAACGGGTTGAAGTGAAAAATGTAAAGTGTCTTCAGGCTTGATTGAATCAAGATTATCCGGAGGAAGAATTACTCTTTGCCAAGTTTGTCCCATGTCAGTTGATTTACGCAAACCGCCTGCAAAAGATGCAATCCAAATAGTGTTTTCCGTAAATGCAATATCATACGAAATATTATTTACAGCCGTTGTTACCGGTAAAGCTCTTATAATATTACTGCCATAGTTTATTAGTGAATCATTCAGTTCATCAATTGGTTGCGGAAGTTTGTTCCATGTTTCTCCCTTATTGATTGAATAAACTAAACCACTGCCTTCAGGAAGGAGTGAGCCATTGATTTCCCGAGAATGTCCTAAAGACACCCATATAACATCATTATTTATACCTAATGCAATAATGCTTTCATCACCGAAATCAGGGGATAGGAAATAATTTGACCATGTTTTACCGTCATCAACTGTTTTTGATAATCCCCTTGAAGTTCCAAGCCAAATAATATTCCCATCGGTTATAATATCTGTTATTGAATTTGACAAAGGAGTTTTATCGGATATTTTGGAAAGCTTATCAGAACTTAAAAGATAATTATCCGGAAAAATTTGACCGAAGGAAGTTGAACTCAATGCTAATAGTAACGCTATAATCAATTCATACTTTTTCATTCCACTACCGTCAACTCATGTGTAATTTCATTACTTAATGCGTTTGAAAAATCAACAGCTCTGAATTTGAATGTCCATTTCCCCAATTGCGCGGTGGCAGAAAATGAATTCTTAAATGAAAATATTCCATCACCTGCAAAAAGATCACCAAATATTTCTTCGTTACCATTATCCTGCATAGATAAATTGGGATTGCTATTATTGTCAACCACTTGCGAACCATCCGGGCGATACAACTGAAAATATACTGACTTGATTTGTTTCAATCCATTTGGATCAGATGCTTTGATAGAAAAAACAAAAGAAACATTGCGGGCAATTGAATCCGGAATCACAAGGTTAGAAATTATCGGAGGCAGATTATTTTTACCGTTATCAAATGTGAAATTTGCAACCGCAACTTTCTTTACAGTTTTATTTATCGTCTCAACATAATATTCGATAAAATATTTTCCGGAAGCTATTGAAGTATCGAACTCAACTTTAGTAGTAAATATTCCATCACCTTTGTTAAGGTCGGCATAATTTTGCTGATCACCGTCATCTCTAAGAATAATGTTTGTAAATATTACTTCTTCAGAACTCTCGGACAGAATTTTGGAATAAACGTTTTCAACAGCAGAAGGATTATCAATTTCGATTGAATAAATTAAAGAGCCTTTTGAGGAAACCAACAATAACTCTTGCGGATGATTGATACCTATAACGGAGTAGTTATCTTCAGGTAAATCAACAACTTTATCAGGAATACTATCACATGAAAGAAAAATTAGCGAAGATAAAAAAAACGCAAAAAAACAACTTATGACTAATTTTACTCTAAGATTTTTGATTCGGGAATTTAACTTCTTCAATGAAAATTCAATTTTATTCAACAATTACACAACTCTTTCTTTCAAACATAATTAATTAAATTATAATTTTTATTTTTGTTTGAAAATAAACCATAAATATCAATGTTGTCAAGTGATAAATTAATCATAGTTAAATGGCGAGAATAAACGGTGAAGGAGCAAAACTTAAAAGAAGAATTAAAAGGCTAAAATAACCCAAAATCATTCTTTTAAAATCCAACTTCTCAAATTTTTCCACCGGAGGATGTTTCACTTTAATGAAAAAATACAGAACTGCACTCCAAATCAACCAACCACTCCAACCAAATGCAATTCCTGAATTCATAAATTCTAAAATGTAACTTGAAACTCCTAAAATAATTAAAGCAATAAGTGAAACACTTGCAATCCCCTCATGTTTTTTCTCTCCAAACATACTGTAAACAATATGCCCACCATCTAATTGACCAACGGGAATCATATTCATGGCAGTCACAAACAAACCAAACCAGCCAACACACAAATAAGGATAATGATAAACTTCTGACATTGGTGGAATAAAATCTTTGGAATTTGTAAAAATGTTTTTTATTAAACTAAACAAAAGAGTATCCCCAAATTTCAAACTTATTATTCCTTTTCCGTACTTTGGATCAAAGTAGTCCGGATGGATTGTAAGCAAATAATCAACGGTTGGCAAATGTGTAAAACCGTAAATCAATATTATCAGAGAAGCAATAAAACCGGCTATAGGACCGGCAGCTCCAATATCAAACATTGCTTTATTATTCCGAATTGCTGATTTTGTTTTAATGACAGCTCCCATTGTTCCAAAATTCAAAAAGCCGGATATCGGCGGGAATGGAATATAATAAGGAAGAGTTGTTTCAACTTTATGGTATTTGGCTGCAAAGTAATGCCCAAATTCATGAACTGATAAGAAAAACATAATTGAAATTGCATAGGGTAATCCTTTTGAAACTAATACGGAAAACTCATAAGTGCTACTTTGACCAGCAGCCCACTCTGCGCCGGCAAAAGTTGTTGTAATAAAAGTAATTATAAACAAACCCAGATGAAGAAATATTTTATTAGTTTTCATAAAATCCACTAAAAATCAAAATTTATACCAATTGAAGAATTAGAAACGTTCCTATTAAATAATTCCCCATGAATATTTTTTCCTGAAAAGAATTCATAATAAATGCTTATCCCTTCTGCATTTTCATTGCCAAATTGCAAACCCGTTTGGAAAGTAAAATTAAGATTATAATCATCAAGATGCATTATTTTCAAATCACTTCCGATAAACCCATGAATATGTTCACTCAATAAATTTGGGAATAAATACTCACCACCAACCTGATAACCATCTTTCCCCAAATTGCTTGGCTTTACATGATATATTAATGTAAGCGCAGCATACAACCGAAGATTATCCTTTTTTATAAACGGAGTAAACTCAAAAAACTCTCTGCTATAAACGAAGGGATATAAATTTTCTTCCCATCCATTTTTAATTATGCTGAAACTTCCATCAACTAAATGCGCACTGATGTGACTGATTCGTATCCGCAAACCATAACTTAATTTATCAATATTATTAACATAGGCAGCATTAAGCCCAAACAGATAATCAATTGCAGCGACAGGGAATTTAAAATCTTTTTTGCGGCGCAAAAGCGAATAGGTAAAAAAATCAGCACCAAATGATAATGTTTCATTACCTGATAAATATTTATGTAAGATGTCGACAGAATTTCCAACATCAAGACGAAGTTCAGTTTTATTTATATCAAATAAAAAACCCATTTTAGGTTCAAGTTGATTTGCAAAAAAAGGCTTTACATTAAGTTTATCAGGGAAATAAACAAGTTCAGACTGAGCAAGCAATGGATTTAACAGCAGTAATAAAAAACAAAAAAACTTTTTGAGCATTATGATTTCCTTTTGAATTCTCTTCCTTTCCACTTTACGTTAGGATTTAATAAAACGATAAATGGCAAAAGGACAACATAGATTACAAAGTATATCTCAAAGATCAAGAAATGGGATAATTTCAATTTGAGATCTAACTCCTTATGGATAATTCGGAGAAACAAGTAGTCTACAAAAATTTTTAATGCAGTTACTGAAACTGTGACCTGAGAAATAAAAATCGGCAATAAAATAATTCCAATATGAGCTGCAAAACCTGATGCCATGACGGCAAAACCAATGATGTCACTATCTAAACCGCCAATTCCCCATCGCTTCTTTTGCAAGTACAAAGATTTTATATTTTTGCAAGGGATTGAAGTAATAAGTGCTTTTTTATCCAGAGGGTAAATTATTTTATATTTTTTTAATTCATAAACTGCCATTAGCAATTTAAAATCTTCCGTAACCGAAAATGGGATTTTTTCATATCCCCCAATTTCATCGTAAACACTTCTTCGATAAGACATATTATTCCCGATACAACTTAATGGTTTGCCTAAATTTATTGTACCGGAGGCTACACTCAGCAAGTATAAAAAGTCTTTTGACTGCATAGCTCCAAATATGTTGGATTCCAATTGATTTGTGAATCCATTGACAATAGCTACATCCTTCTGGTAATATGATGCAATTGTTTTTGCCCAAGTTTTTGTTACAGCACAATCTGCATCCGTAGTTAAAATGATTTCACTTTTGCTGACTAAAATTCCATTGGCAATTGCATTTGCTTTTCCTTTTAGGTGACCGATTTCTTTCTCCGGGGTAATACACTTAAATATTTTTTTGTCGCTTATAAATGAATCAATTATTTTCTGGGTGTTATCTGTTGAATGATCATTCACGATAATTATTTCAAGTTTATTATCTGGATATTCCAATGAAGCCAATGATTCAAGGCATCTATAAATATTCTCTTCTTCATTTTTTGCAGCTACAATTAAACTTGCAGATGGTAATTCTTCGTCGCTTAACTGTGGGAACTTTTTCTTTAAACCAACGAGAAATACTACAATCTGCAGAAAATAAATTGAGACAAAAATTAAAAATACTATTTCAAACATTTTTCAACATCTCCAAATTCGAATCCTTTTTCCAATACTGAATTAACTGTGTATTTCAACGAATCACTGATAATAGACTTGCTTTTTATACTGTCATGAAAAACTACTATAGAATCTTTTTTAAGATAACTTTTCGCAGCAAACTTAACGATATTTAAATTATTTTTATAATCAAACGACATTAATGACCACATAACACATTTCAAGTTGGTGCCTGAAATAATTTTTCGAACGGAAGGATTGAACCGTCCGTGTGGCGGGCGAAAATATTTTAGCTCATAATCAAATTTTTCTTCCATCAATAAATTAGTTCTATTGATTTCCTCATGCATGATTTTTTGATCTAATAGCGTTAATATTTTATGATTGTAAGTATGGTTTCCAATCTGGTGCCCCTCATTAAGTATTTCAGAAATAAGTTGTGACAGATTATTTATATTATTTCCTACGCAAAAAAACACTGCTTTAATTTTATAATCAGATAATATTTTCAATATTATATCGGTGGAGGTCCAAGTCGGACCATCATCAAAAGTCAAAAGGACATGTGAAGATTTTGAATTCCAGATAAAATCACTGTAAATTTTCTTAACAATTCCAGGAGGATCAAATAGATATTTTATCATCGCTTCACTTTCCGATCTTTCCACTTATAATTTCCAAAAGCACCTGAAATTGCGGCTATTGTTATGTAAGGAATTTGAAGCAGTTCGGCAATAACAAAATATTTTAGATTTTTTGCATCAAACAATAAATTTCTTCCTTTAAGCATAATTAACAACTCAAGAATGAATTTAATAAACAATGATGTAATAAATGAAACAAAAAATATTTTTGGTTGAATAAGAAAAAGAAAAGGGTGCATGGTTAGCAAAAAATAAAAAATGTAAATTGTAAAAAGTGAAATGATCAATAGTTTGTTTTGATAAAAAAGTGATTTGCTTGCCCAACGAGTTCTCTGCTGAAAAAAAGCAGATAAACTTTCATTACCTCTTGTCTCTACAAGTGAATCAGCAGACCAACAAAAACTAATTTTATAGTTTGTCCTTGAATTAATTTTTTGCATAAGTATTTCATCATCGCCGGAAGTCAGATTCAAATTATCTGAATAACCACCAACTTCAGAAAAAATATTTTTTCGAAATGCAAGGTTGGCGGCACTGCAAATAATAGGCTTATTAATTCCAATCAATCCCGCAGCCGTAAGCATTAGTCCAGCAAACTCCAGCTGTTGCAATTTACTAAAAAGTGACTCAGAGGCTCTAAACTTTACGGGACCAACAACCATTCCCGTATTTTCATCAAATGAATTTACTATTGCATTTATCCAATTTTTTCTTGCTATACAATCGGCATCCGTTAAAACAATTATTTCGCCTTTTGAAATCTGAATTGCTTTCTGAATTGCATTTTTTTTGAAACCAGAAAGCTTTACATCGTCATTATGAATTAATTTTATATTCTCATTTGTTTTATCATAGATTTGAGTCACTGAATCATCTGTAGAGTTATCGTTTATATAAATCACCTCCAACAAATCTTTCGGGTAATTAAGAGATTTAATACTTTGAATCGAAGCAGCAATATTGGCGGATTCATTTCTAAACGGAATGATAACAGTTACAGTTTTGAGATTGTTGCTGTGATATTTATTTGACCGTTTTAATCCGAACCCAATCGCTATTAAGAAAGCAAAATAAAATACAGAAGCGGAAACAAACAAAAATAAAATCACTATCATTTCTTTTCTATGACAGAATATAAGCTTCCAAACAATGCCGGCAGAAGCAGGTTAATAAAAAAAATAATTATTGAAGTATTAAAGCTAATTGAATTCATAATATTAAAATATCCGGCAAAAAATATCGATGATGCCTCCCTTATGCCAACTTCGCCAAATGAAATTGGGGGTATAATCGTTTTGCCAAACAAAACCAAAGCCGAATACCAAGTTGATTCCCCAAATGTGTTATTTGCTCCAAATGCTTTTAATATTAATGTATACTGAATTAATATTACAAAATAATGGAAAGTGGAATACAAAATCACTTTTAAATAAAAACTGAAATTGTAATCTTTATATTTTTTTATAGCCAAATAAAAAGTACCGAATAGTTTATACTTTATTGATAATGAATTAGCCAGCTCCTTTAGCTTTTTATTTTTAACAATCAGAATAATTAAATAA
>PFVB01000200.1:0-462 GCA_002790395.1 Ignavibacteriales bacterium CG_4_9_14_3_um_filter_34_10
ATTTGTAGAAGTAAAATTTTACCTTTTCTCCCTTCGAATAAGTGCATCTTTTACTTCTTCACGAAATTTAACTTCGAAAATCATTTTTTTAAGAATTTGCTCTGGTGTAAGAATATCATTTAGAGATTTAATAAAATCTTCACGCTGCTTAAACATCTGACGTTCAAGTTCCATGAGTGAATTAATTTTTAACTCAAAAAATTTCGCATCTTTTTTTTCATCATTATCAAGAGAGTTTTGAATTTCAGAAATAAGTTCCATCTTTTTTTGCTGAAATTGTTTTTGACTCTTGCGATTTTCACTGAGTCGGGCAACAAATCTTGCTGATGTTTCTTCATTGAGATTCAGCTCTTCAATGAGTTTTATTTTTTCAAGCTCTTCTATTCTGTTTCGGTCTTTCATTCTCGGATGCATCTGCGCAAACGAAAATGATGAAAGTATAAAGACAAATAATAATATTTT
>PFVB01000200.1:499-5500 GCA_002790395.1 Ignavibacteriales bacterium CG_4_9_14_3_um_filter_34_10
GTTTTCATTGTAACCTCTTTACAATATTTTTTTTGATTCAAGTTCTGAAATTGTTTTTGTATCTAATTCAGGCAGTGACAAAAGAAAATCATTACTTTGCACAGAATTGATTTTATGCACATAATTTAATCTTTCCTCGGTTGTATATGCTTCAATATCTTCACTGAAAACCACATCAAATGGGAGCTCCTCATTGTCTTGGGAAGAAGCAAAATATTCATCCCAAGATATTTGTTCTTTATCAGTAATATTCCCTTCAGAAGGGACAAAAAGTTTTGATAAAAACACAATTATAATTACGGACAGTGCAAGAGCTGATGCAAATTTAGGAATAAATTTTTTCTTCCTTTCGTCCATACGCTCTTTAACTTTAACACGAAGATTTATAAAATATTTTCCATCAATTTTGGGATTATCAAGATTCTTTATGCAATTTAATTCGGCTTGCATTTTGTCAAATTCTTCACGAAGGATTGTTGAATTATTCAACTTATGAATGAATTCATTTTCCTCAGTTTTGTTCATCATCCCTGATAAATATCTTATTACTTCATTATCATTCTTCATTTTTAAATTTCTCCAACACTTTGTTTAATGCATGGAAATAATTGGCTTTCAAACCTCCAACTGATTTGCCTGTTATTTTACTTATCTCTTCATAACTCAATTCCTCATAATTCCTTAAAAGAAAAACTTCACGCTGTCTTGCAGGCAGTGTTTGCATTATTGAATCAAGTTTCCTCAATTTTTCCTTATCATCAATATTTTTTATTAAATCATAATTTTCTTTTATTTCCATATTCCCATCTGACAGAGAAAAGAAATTTTTAATTTTCTTTTTATTTATAAGATTAATGCTTCTTCTTGAAATAATTTTATAAATCCATGTAAAAAGAGAAGAATTAAAATTAAAAGTATGAAGTTTTTGATAAAGAATAATCAATACTTCCTGAGTAATTTCATCAGCATCTTCATGGTTTCCCATCATTTTTCTGGCATGCCAATAAATTCTGCTTTGATATTTATTAACAAGCTTATTAAACGCAATTTCATTTCCCGAGATGTATTCTTTTACTAATTCTTTATCTTCATTTTCCATAATTCTTCAATTCAGATAGAAATTTGACAGATGATCGGGCAAAAAAGTTTAATCCCTTCTCTGTTTCCAATTTTTAGGTTTGTATATCTTTAATATAGTTTCAAAGTCTTTTATTTCACACTTAAAAATAAATTTAAACCCTTTTCACAATGAAGATGTCCAAAAGTCGAAACCAAACAAAAAGGAGCGTAAAATGAAAAAAATGTTTTTATTCGTTATTGTCTTTGGACTTACCATTTCCAATATAACTGCACAACATCCGGGAATGAAACAAAATTTAAACCAAAGACATGAGACATTAATTAAAATGTTAAAACTAACCGATGAACAAACCCAAAAGTTTAGTGATTTAAGATTTGAAGCCGAGAAAAAAAATATTGACCTGCGAAGTGAAATACAGAAAAACAGGTTGGATTTGCAAAAACTAATGTCAGCAAAAGAACTTGATTCAAAGAAAATTTTAGAACTGACAAATAGGAATTCTGAATTGCAGGCAAAAATTAAAGAAGCTCATGTAAAAAACTTAATTGAAATGAATAAGCTTTTGACCAACGAACAAAAAGAAATTTTTGCTAATCACCGAGCACGAATGAAAGACGGACCAGATGATAATTGCTGTGATATGCCAAAGAGAAATATGAAAAGGCATCCCAAATTTTAAGTTGAATTAAATTTTTACTGCCTGAATAAATATTTTCAGGCAGTTTTACAAATCCCCATCTATAGGTCGCAATGTAATTTCTTCGGCAATAATGTTTTTGTTATTTGTCGCAACATTATAAATAAATTCTGCAAGATCCTCCGGTTTCATCATTCTATATGAAAATTTATCCAAAACATTTGAAGACCAAATCGGTGTGGCTGTTGCACCAGGCAGAAAATTAATAACCTTAATATTAAACTCCCGAAGTTCTTCCCGTATTATATTTGTATATGCCTGCAATCCGGCTTTTGAGGCTGCATAAGCACTGCTTTTAGAAAAAATCTTTTCGGCAGCTACAGACAGAATGTTTACTATTGTACCTCTTTTATTCTCAATCATCGCCGGCAGTACTGATTTTATTGCATAAATTGAACCAAGCAAATTGACATCTATAATTTTTTTTATCATGTCAATTGAATCATCTTTTGCCAATGTAAATGAAGTGATGCCCGCATTATTTATCAAACAATCAACGAATCCGGTTTGGGAAATATTTTCGTAAGTTTTTAATAAAGCCTGACTATCCGAAATATCACAACTATTTAAATACAGGTTTTCCTGTTTCTTTTCATCAAAATCAAAATATTTCTTATCTAAATTCCTTGAAGTTACTGCCACATTAAAATTATTATTAATGAATTTTCTTGTGATTTCCCTCCCTATTCCGGAACTCCCGCCAGTAATCCAAACAATGTTGCCCATTTTAACCTCTTTTATTTGATGTTAAATTCAGAAATTCATTCCTCGTTCGTTCATCATCCTGAAAAACACCCAGCATTGCAGAGGTTGAAGTAATAGAATTTTGTTTCTCAACTCCCCTCATCATCATACACATGTGGTATGCTTCAATAATAACTCCAACTCCTTCCGGTTTAAGATATTCCTGCAAAGTATCAGCAATCTGTCGTGTAAGTCTTTCCTGCACCTGCAGCCTTCTGGCAAAGACATCAACGATACGGGGAATTTTGCTAAGCCCGACAATCTTTCCTTTTGGAATATATGCAACATGAACTTTTCCATAAAATGGAAGCAAATGATGTTCACACATACTGTAAAAATCAATATCTTTAACTATTACCATTTCATCATATTCTTCTTCAAAAATAGCATTGTTCATCACCATCGAAATATCTTTTGTATATCCCTGCGTTAAAAATTTATATGCTTTTGCAACTCTTTCCGGTGTTTTAACTAATCCTTCACGTTCTACATCTTCACCGATTTCGGATAAAATAGTTTTAACACTTTGCGAAACTTTTTCTAAATCCAAGTTTACTCTCCCTTATATTCTGCATAATTATTTTCTGTCTCAAAAACTTTAACTGAATACAATTTCCCCTCATCAATTTTATCAACAAGTTGATACCAAATACCAACCGAAATATTTTCTGCCGTCGGTATTTTTCCTTTCAGAAAATCTGTATCAAAGTTTAAGTGCTTGTGATCAACTTTTGAAATGACAAAATCCTTTATGATTTTTTTTAACTTCTTTAAATCAATTACATAACCTGTCTTTGGATTGATTTCTCCGGCAACCACAACTTCCAAAACATAATTATGCCCGTGTCCATTGATATTATTACATTTATCAAATATCAAATCATTCTCAGCTTCACTTAGTTCAGGATTAAATAAGCGGTGAGCAGCCGAAAAAACTTCTCTTCTGGTTACATATATCACTTTATTTCCCTAAAAATTCTAAAATTTCGTTAATATGACCTTTAACTTTTACTTTACGGAAAATCTTGATAATTTTTCCTGATTCATCAATTAAAAATGTTGTCCTTTCGATTCCCATATACTTTTTACCGTACATACTTTTTTCTTTCCAAACGTCGTATTTCTCGCAAACTTCTCCCGATTCATCACTTAATAAATTAAACGGAAGATTATACTTTTCCTGAAATTTTTTATGTAATTTCAGAGCATCTTTGCTTATGCCGAGTACAACTGCATTTATTTTTTCAAACTTTGGGAATGAATCTCTGAAATCGCAGGCTTCTTGTGTGCACCCGGATGTCATATCTTTCGGATAAAAATAAAGTATAACTTTCTGCCCTAAAAAATCCTTTAAAGAAACTTTTTTCTCATCCAACCCGAACAATGCAAATGCTGACGCCTTAACTCCTTCTTTTAATTCAGCCATAAATCATCTCCTTCAATTATTCAAAAATAATAATTATAAAAATCATTACATAAAAATTATTAAAAAAGTTCTGTTTACCTTTTTGAGTACTAAAAAGTTCTCTTTTTAACAAAAAAGCCGTCAGCATTTTTACCGACGACTTTACAAATTACTTTGAGAAATTAGCATGAACTTATCATATTCAATAGCTGAAAAACGTGGTTATAATTTTTCGAGAGCCGCCTTAATATTATTATAACTTGGTTCTTCGCCCGCATTTTCAAGCACTTATGCATATTGAATTATTCCATTTTTATCAATTACAAAAGCTGATCTTTTTGTAACACCTTTATAATCAAATTTTCCCGGAACGAAAACATCATAATAAGCTCCGTATGATTGACATACTTCCTTGTTGAAATCACTTAACAAAGGAAAATTAAACTTGTTTTTATCTGCCCATAATTTCTGAGAAAAAGGACTATCAACACTTACGGCTAAAATCTGAGCATCAAGATTTTCGTATTCTGCCAATCCGTCCCGCATTGAACAAAGTTCTTTTTCACAAGTAGCTGTGTTGACAAAAGGGAAAAACAAAAGCACAACATTTGCCTTTCCAAAGTAATTGCTCAAAGTTACATTTTCCAATAAATGACTTTTTAATGTAAAATCAGGTGCTTTATCACCAACTTTTAACGACATTTTTACTCCTTTAATTTTTTTTGCCAATTTTAACTGTAACCTGAAATTCTATTTCACCCTTGCTGTTTATCCTTCCTCGCTGCTCGATGACTTCAAACCAACTTACTTTATTATCTTTATTGGCTTCGTCAAGAGCAACCTTCACAGCATCGCTAAAACTGACAGTTGATACACCAACAACTTCAATTAATTGAAATGTATTTCCCATTTTTTCCTCTCCTTTTATTTATGATAACTGACTTTTGTAAAAAATCGTTCACAACAGATTAATTTTTATTTAGCCAAATAGAGGGAAAAACAATTTACACTATTAAAATTAGATGAAAACATTACCCCATGAAAAAATATTTTTTAAGTGCTCAACTCACAAAT
>PFVB01000047.1 GCA_002790395.1 Ignavibacteriales bacterium CG_4_9_14_3_um_filter_34_10
AGGTGATATCGGAAGGAAAGAAATGCCGATTTTGCGTGACCCCGTAATTCTTGATGATTTGGATTATTTGATTATTGAAACCACTTACGCAAATAAAATTCACTCGAAACCGGATGAAGTAGAAGAAGAATTAGCAAAAATAATAAATGAAACTTATACCCGAAAAGGAAAAATAATTATCCCTGCTTTTGCAGTCGGAAGAACTCAAATGCTTGTTTATATGCTTCATAAACTTTTTGATCAAAACAGAATTCCTGTGATGCCAATTTATGTTGACAGTCCACTTGCAGTTGCTGCAACAAATGTTTTTCAAGCTCATCCTGAATGTTTCGATCATGAAACGTATGAATTGTTTTTAAATAATTTTTATGATCCGTTTGGTTTTTACAGGTTAAAATATATTCGCTCGGTCGATGAATCAAAAAAACTGAATGAAATAAAAGAGCCGCACATAATAATCTCTGCTTCGGGAATGGCTGAAGGCGGGCGGATTCTTCATCATCTGATGAATAATGTTGGTAATCCGAACAATATGATTTTATTTGTCGGATATGCCGCCGAAAACACTTTGGCAAGAAAAATTATGGATGGCAATTCTCCGGTAAAAATATTTGGCA
This sequence comes from Ignavibacteriales bacterium CG_4_9_14_3_um_filter_34_10, assembly GCA_002790395.1. Lineage (GTDB taxonomy): Bacteria > Bacteroidota > Ignavibacteria > Ignavibacteriales > Melioribacteraceae > UM-FILTER-34-10. The sequence goes on from PFVB01000047.1 coordinate 618, forward strand.
ATGAGTTTGAAGTAAAGGCAAAAATTAAAACCATGGATTATTTTAGTGCTCATGCCGATAAAAATGATTTGCTTGAATATGTCGGATTCAGTTCGCCAAAGAGACTGAAAAAAATATTTTTAGTACACGGCGAAGAAAGTCAGGCAATTCCATTTCAGGGAGAGCTAATCAATCGTGGATATAAAAATATATTTTACCCAAAAACATTGGATGAATTTGAGCTGGATTAAATTTCTGGGGGAGAATTTTCAAAATGTTTCTACAGAAGAAATAACGATATAATTTCTATTATACTTTGGCAATAAATTGTTCAGCCAAATACTCAAAGCTCATATTCAGTTGTACTGCATTGTGGGGTATTAAAACATATTTCCATAGCTTGCCCCCATTTTCAAAATTATATTCACTTGCATATTTACAATACTCAACCGCCGCTCTGGCTTTTTCTTGCACTTCTGAATCATTCATATCACCTTCTTTTTTAATTTCAACCATATAAATACAATTAGAAGTTTCAACCACGAAATCAGGTCTGTATTGCCGTGAGTTGTGCTGCCAATATATCTTAAACTGATTAGGTGCTGGACGAAGCCATTTAATAACATTGTCATCTTGTTCTAATATTATTGAAAAATCTTTCTCCGATTTTGAATCGAATTTATATAGAATGTGATAAGCTTTCTTAAATCCTGTAAATACTTTTGATGGTATTGTACTTATCGGAATTATCGTGTCTTTGAAATCGTGGATTTGGTCCTTTGTATATTTTGAATAATTATGATCCTCAATTCTTGTAAACGCTCTAACATCTATGATCGGCTTTTGAAATTCAGCCGCTTCAATGTAGAAATGTTCCATCAATTGTTGATAGATAAATCTACCAATTTCATTTTTATGATACTTAACTACATTAGTTACATCATCTTCTTTGAGGTACGATTTGAACTTTGCGATAGACTGATCAGCAAGTTTAAAAAGAAAATCAGTCTGCTCATCGTAATCTATTTCCGGATAGTTTATCAATTCGTTCACAACTAAATTTTCTAAAGAATCATTTTTAATCCCGCCCCAGTGTTTGCCGGCAATGATATCCGTTTCCTGCTTCCTTAACGTAGTTCTTAATATTTCTTCAGATACAGGCAAATAGTTCAGATTATTTGTATCAAGATTAAAATCCCTAAATCCGGTTTTGATAGTTTCTGCTGGTTGAATTGTAATCCTTGGTATCTCAATTAAATTCTGTGTAAAGTCATCAACAACTGCTTCATAGTTCTCTACAAATTCTTTAACTCTGTCTTCAGCAAACATTGATTGTTGAGGATCGGCATAAACTCGTTGTCTGTAATTTTCGACAGCTATTACTTTTACTTCTGACCGTTTTAATTCAGTAACATTTTTTACAGTATTATTCAAAGAAGGTATTGCAGCTAAAATTTCTTTTTTTATTTCGAGCTTTAATTTTTCTTCCTGTTTTTGCACCGGCTCTGTTATCTGTTCAATTCTTTTTTCTTCTTCTTTATAATGCTCTTCAGTTCTGGATGTGGAAGTAATTGCCTCTTTTGTTTTCTGTAATTCCTGTTCATCTATTACAATTATGTTTTCCTTTCGTATGATAGAATCAGGTTGGTTTGCAGCCTCAATTATTTGTTGGAATTTATCGTGTGCTACTATTGTAAGAGTATCAACTTTATTTACTCCGGTTTTTTTACCGAATGGTAAACGCAACCCTCTTCCGATAGTTTGTTCGCGTAATGTTAATGATGTTGCAGTTCTTAATGGAATGATTGTGTAGAGATTAGTAACATCCCATCCTTCTTTAAGCATATTAACATGAATTACAATTTCTATCTTATTATTTGAATCCTCCAGTGAAAGAAGCTGCTGAATATTTTCTTCTTTTTCTTCTCCACGTTGATTGGAATTTATTTCCATTACTTTATCAACATATTTGCCATCAAAAAATGCATTAGATTGAACAAGATTTTTTAACTGTGTTGAATGATAAGTATCCTTTGCAACAACTAGCACAAATGGTTTAACCAATTTTGTTTTACTATCACGGTAATAAATATCCAAAGAAACTTTTGTATCCTCGTGTATTCTAATTCCATCTTCAAGTTTTATTCTATCAAGTTCTTCTGCTGTATATCTGGTTGGATCAAAATCTCTTCTTGTAGCAACTGCCGGTTCTTTTACGAAGCCATCTTTTATTGCCTTGGCTAAAGAATATTCATATACAACATTCTTAAACTTAACTGTATTTGTACCTCTTTCAATTTGCGGCGTTGCTGTAAGTTCTAATCCAAGTATTGGGGTTAACTCATTTATTACTTCCATTCCTCTATCAGCGCGATAATGGTGCGACTCATCCATTAACAGAACTAAATCTTCCAAACTTGTAAGGTATTCAAAATATGATTCTCCAAGATATTCTGATAATCTTTTTATACGCGGGGTGCTTCCGCCGCGAGTCTCTGCATTTATTTTAGAAATGTTAAATATATTTATTCTAATTTCAGATTGATCAAAAAGTGTTTTGGCGTATTGATAATTATCACCAGTTACAATGACAGGTTTGTTATGTACAAATTCACCGATTCCCTGGAATACATATTTAGGATGAGATGAATCAGAAAAATCTGTAATTAGCTTGTTATAAATGGTTAGGTTTGGTGCTAATACAAAGAAGTTTTTTACATTTTTCTCTAAATAAAGGTATACTATGAAAGCACCCATTAAACGAGTTTTACCAACACCCGTAGCAAGAGCAAAGCATAGTGAAGGGAAATTCCTTTCAAAGTCAGTGCAGGTTGGATATGAACTTTTAACTTTTTCTAATTCCTGTTCAAGGTTACAATCTTTTTCTAGCTCAAGTTTATCCACAAGTTCCGATAAAATAAATAAACTATCTTCCTGTGGCTTTCGTAAGCTAAGACGATTCCGAATATAGTTTGCGTTTTTATTCATTGTTACCTCTCAGCAGTTTTTTTTTCATTTCGAACTGCTCTTTCTCTTTCATTATTTCATTTTTCAGTTCATCTTCTGTTGGTAAATATGGAATATACTTTGAAATGAAAATCTGTTTTTGTTTTTCCGGAAGAGTGTATTTGATAACCGCATTATTTTTTTCGGCACAAAGCAGTATGCCTATTGTTTCGTTTTCATCTTTTAATTTTTGCGTGCGGTTATAGTAATTTACGTACATCTGCATTTGTCCAATATCCTGATGAGTAAGCTTTCCAACTTTCAGATCAAACAGGATATGACTTTTGGTAAGCCGATTGTAAAATACAAGATCAATATGATAATGGTCGCCGTCAAGAGTTATACGTTTCTGCCTTGCGACAAACGAAAATCCCTTGCCCAATTCCAATAAAAATTTCTGAAGATGATCAATTAAAGCTTTCTCTAAATCTTCTTCGTAATATCTCTCATATTTTTCAAGCCCAAGAAACTCCAACACGTAGGGGTCTTTAATTAAATCTTGCGGAGTTTTAATTTCTTGTCCTTTCTTTGCCATTCTAATAACTGCTTTTTTATCTCTGCTTAAAGCCAATCTTTCAAAAAGTAACGAGTTAATTTGTCTTTCAAGTTCTCGCGTACTCCAATTAGAATTTGCAGCTTCGTTCATATAAAAATATCGTGCTTCTTCTTTTTCTAATTTGAGTAAAATACGGTAATGAGTCCAACTTAATTCCGGTCTTAAGTAACTTTTAAGATCAACAGATGTGTGACGCACTGCCTTACCAATTGCAGTTTCTGAAAAATGCAATTCTGAACTCACCGCGTTCACATTCTCTTTAGCCCGGGATTTATCACGCATTGAGTGACGAATTGAAGCAGAAGATTCTCCACGCACTGCGTGGACAATGGGGAAAGAGATATAAAACTGTCTCATATACCAAAGATTGTTTTCCGAAAATCCTTTACCAAAATCTTTTGTTAATTTTTTTGATAACTCTTTTATTAGAAAACTTCCATAATCCGCTCGTTTTTTGCCGTTAAATTCTTCCTCCACAATTAATCGTCCGATATTCCAATAGGCTTCTACCATTAAAAAGTTTACTGTGCGATAAGACCTTTCGCGTGCTTTTTCTAAGATTATTTTTATATCACTATAAAGATTCTTTGAAACTATTTTATTTTGTTTCATTCGTCCTCCCCATTATTTTCTTCAAAAAGATCGGGCGAACTTTCGTTCTTAATTTTCTTCTGTTTGTCAGGACCTTTAGGAACAAACTCAGGTTCGTTTTCATTTCTGGGCATTGAAATTATATTTAAGCTGTAATCTTCTCTGCCAAATTCACATTTACCAAGAAGCATTTGAGGAATTTTCTTGATTGTAATATTTGAATATCTGTTTTCACAGGGCTTTGAATATTTTTTACAGCAGATAAGAAGACTTTCATCGGGCTGCATTTCTTCGTGTATCTGATCCAACTTCTCAACAGTTATAAACTGAGTAGTTGT
>PFVB01000150.1 GCA_002790395.1 Ignavibacteriales bacterium CG_4_9_14_3_um_filter_34_10
AGAACAAATTTCAAAATTACGGGTGAAAATATAAACCCTTTAAAATTGTAAATCAAGAATTTTATAATTCTTTTGTCCCGAAAGAAACTCCGACAGCAATTGCAGCTTGAACAGCTTGATCTGTAGGTTTTACTAATTTCTGATGAGAAATTGCTTCTTCAATATCAACAGCTCTGATTTCATTTCCTTTAAGCGCAGCCATTTTATTGAATTTTTTCTTCATCACCAACTGAATTGCATAAGTTCCGAATTTTGTTGCAAGAATTCTGTCAAATGGTGTTGGACTACCACCGCGCTGCAAATGCCCTAAAACTGTATATCTGGTTTCAAGTCCGGTATTATCAGTAATATTTTTAGCAACCAATTCAGCAATTCCGCCAAGCTGAATCGGATCTGTCCTTTTAGCATCAGTAGCCTTTACAACCATTTCGCCGTCTTTTGGTTTTGCACCTTCAGCAACACAAACGATACTGAATTTTTTACCCATCATATTTCGTTGAATAACTTTTTCGTAAACCATATTCCAGTCAAACGGAATTTCCGGGATTAAAATTATATCAGCTCCGCCGGCTAAACCACCATGCAATGCAATCCATCCCGCATATCTTCCCATTGCCTCCAAAACCATAACGCGATGATGTGATGATGCTGTTGTGTGAAGTCTGTCCAATGCTTCGGCAACAACAAACACAGCCGAATCATGTCCAAAAGTCAAATCTGTTGCTTCGAGATCATTATCAATGGTTTTGGGAACGCCAACGACATTCATTCCCATTTGTGCAAGTTTATAAGCAATATTTTGTGTACCGTCTCCCCCAATAGCAATCAATGCATCAAGTCCCCAGCCTTCGAAATTTCTCATCGTTTCAACTGACTTGTCAACAATTTTAATTTGACCGCCCACTTCTTCAGGCCAATGAAACGGGTCACCTTTATTCGATGAACCTATAATAGTTCCGCCACTTGCAAGAATTCCTGAAACATCTTTGTTATATAGTTCCATTCCTTTCCCTTTTACCAATCCTTCGAATCCGTCAATTATACCAAGAACACTAAGTCCGTTATCATGTGCAGGTTTGGATACGCCGCGAATTACTGCATTCAATCCCGGGCAATCACCACCGCCCGTCAAAATTCCGATTCTTTTTACTTTTCCAATTTTACCAGTCATTTTAACCTCTGTTTATTTTTTGCAAAGTTATCTTCGAAAAGTTTTGAAGTGAAGTTTAGCATATTTGCTCAATTCTCCAATACTTATTTCATTCTGCATTTTTTTTGCCAGAGTAATTGCTTCCAATGACGAGCCTTTCGGAAGAGATTTACCTTTAAAGTTTGTTTTAGTAAACCAATCAACAAAATAATAACGGGCGATTATTGAAGCGGCTGCAACTCCGGGATATTGTTCACCTTTTTCGATTAAAGTTACATTTAATTTTTTGTTTGTAAAAAGTTTTCCAAAACGGTATTCCTTTGCAAACTTATCAATTATTACTTTTTGGCAGTCAGTCCTTTGATGTAATATTTCTATTATTTCGGAATGAACATCAGCAAGCAGTTTGTTGAGATTTTCAAATAGTATGTAGCTGCTGTTATAGTCTAATGGTATAAGAATTTTACTTTCAATTCGATCCGTGTAATTATTTAATAATACTTTCGCGATCTCATTTATTTTTTCATCGGATAATTCCTTGCTGTCTTTAATTCCCAATCTAATGAAATCATCCATTAACGAATCATCATAATGAAAACCTGCGACAACAAGAGGTCCAAAAACATCACCTTTGCCTGACTCGTCCGTTCCGATATAATCGTCGAAATTTTGTGTGAGCTTTTCTTGTTTTGTGTCAAATTCAATCTTTTGCTGCGGGAAAATAATTCCTGCAATTTTTGGATAAAGATAATGATTTTGATTTCCCTGCAAAATTGTTTTGACACCCTTTTTGCCGAAGTAAGTGAAAACTTTTACGCTTTCACCATTATCCCTCACTGCAAATTCAAAGTTATATTGTCTTTCAATTATTGATTCTGTTTCATAACCAAATTTGGAAACCGAAGAATGTAATTCGGTAATGGTTTTATACGCATCTGTTTTTAATTTTTCATCCATCTAATTTTCTCTTAAAATTAATGCTGAATATGAATTTATCTTGATTATGTTTTTGATTTTTTGACCTATAATCATATCGAAATTAACCTTTGTTGAATTCAAATTTATTTGGTTGAAATTTATTGATTTTGGAGAATTGTCATTGTTAATAATAATATAAATTGTATCACTATCCAAAGTTCTTTTATAAATTAATAAGTTTGGCTCCGAGGGCATAAATTCAATACTACCGAGAGATAAAACCGAATTTTTTTTTCTGATTGAAATTAGTTTTTTATACCATTGGAACAAATCTTCGTCAAATTTTACAACTGAAACATTCCTTTTTTTACCAAATGGATGTTGAGTTTCCGGTTCATAGTTTACATCTCTCCAAATCATCGGCTTGCGGCAGTCGGGATCATCACCGCCCCACAATCCGGCGTCATCACCATAATAAATCATCGGCGAGCCGGGCAAGGTCATTTGTGCTGCAACAATTAATTTCAGCCTTGCTTTCTTTTTCTCATCAATGTTCTCAATATTATAATTTTCGTTTTGTTCAGGATTGCCTTCATGATCATACCAAATATCAGGATTATTTAATTGTGAGGAAATTCTGTCAACATCGTGACTGTCGAGCAAATTTTGAAGTGATAAGCATTTCTCGAAACCATAATCAGCGTAAATTTTTTTTAAAGTATCAGCAAAAGCTGTGGATGTTGTTTTATCTTTTTCATTTACAAAATATTCTTTGACTGCGCGTGCAAATCTATAATTCATTACTCCATCAAACGCCTTGCCATCAAGCCATTTTGCTGCATTGAACATTTTATCGTTCTTCCAGTCCTGCCACCAGACTTCACCGGTAATATAAGCTTCGGGATTAATTTCTTTTACCCAATTCCGAAATTCCCTCCAAAAATTCAAGTTAACCATTTCAGCCACATCAAGCCGCCAGCCGTCAATTCCGTCTTCTGTATTTCTGTCATTATTCGGATCCATCCAGCGTTTAACAACTTCATGAAAATGTTTTTTTACATCTTCCCTGAAGCCATTTTCATCTTCATAAAATTCAGGCAAATCTTTAATTCCATACCAGCCCTGATAATCAAATTCATTTTCAGCAGTGGCAGGATTGTCAAACGTTTTTATCATAAACCAATCTGCAAATTTTGACTTCTCCTGATTTTTAACAACATCCTCAAATGCCCAAAAGTTTTTCCCGACATGATTAAACACGCCGTCAATAATAATTTTCATGCTTCGCTTGTGACATTCTTTGATAAGATTCAGAAAAACAGAATCTGCCGAAGTCCATTTCCAAGTAGTATTATCAATGGGATTTTCAGTCTGCCAAATTTTTCGATCCATCTCCGGATTTGTTCCGAAATTATTATCAATATGATGATACATTGCTGCGTTATATTTATGATGTGACTGTGATTCAAAAACCGGATTGAGATAAATTGCATTTACTCCAAGTTCCTGCAGGTAATCAAGCTTTTGAATTATTCCCTGCAAATCACCACCATATCTTCTCAAACTTGTTGCCCAATAAAAAGGAACATTGTATTCTTTTTCCCAATCCTGTAATTTGTACCAATCAGAATTCCATGGGTGAATTTTCCAATCTGATGGAATAGAAAATGGTCTTTCTTCAATAATATCAATAGGTAATGGATCATTGGCTGTATCGCCGTTAAAAAATCTCTCCGGAAAAATTTGATACCAAACTGCTTGTTTATCCCAACTAAATCCTTTTTGCAACTCTTGGGATTTGCAATTTGTTGCTAACAATATCACAATTGTTAAAATATTTAATGTTTTATTTTTTTTCATGTTTCTTTATAAATGATTTTAGTTTGTATATATTTTGAATAAATCTTTGGTAAAATTATAAAACATATTATTAAACAAAAAAAATCCTTCCAAAATGGAGGTACTATGAAAGTACTTTTACGATTAATTTTTGTTCTGTTTATTATTGTAACAGTAACAAACAAAGCGGATAATGACCTCGGCACGACTGGTAAAATAGCCGGAAAAATTTCTGATACTGTCACAGGGGATCCATTACCTTTTGTTAATGTTATTGTTCTTGGCACAACCATCGGTGGTGCTTCAGATATCGATGGGAATTACTCAATACTGAATATTCCTCCCGGGAACTACAATGTTAAAGCTTCAGCAATTGGTTACAATGCTGTAACTGTCACGAATGTTCGTGTTTCAATTGACTTAACAACGCAAGTTGATTTTCAATTGAATGAAACAAGTTTACAGCTTGGGCAGGATGTTGTTGTTGTAGCAACCAAACCGTTGATCCAAAAAGACCTTACGGCTTCGACTGCAATTGTTGGTGGTGAATTAATCTCAGAACTTCCTGTTACAGAAATCAGCGATGTTCTTTCATTGCAGGCTGGCGTTGTAACAGGTGCCGGTGGCGATTTGCATATTCGTGGTGGTCGATCCGGACAGGTTACTTATCAGATTGATGGCGTACCTATCACAGATGCTTATGATGGAGGAAGTGTTGTGAATGTTAATACTTCAGCCGTGCAGGAGTTGCAGGTTATTTCCGGTGCTTTCAATGCTGAATACGGACAGGCTCTTTCCGGTGTTATTAATCTTGTTACGAAAGATGGGAACAATAATTTTAACGGGAGCGTAAGTGCTTATACCGGCGATTATGTTTCAAACCGTGATAAGGTATTTTGGAATATTACTGATATCAATCCGATTAATATTCAGAATTATGAAGGAAGCTTGAGCGGTCCAATATTAAAAGATAGACTCTTCTTCTTTACGAATGCAAGATTTTATAAAAACCTTGGTTATTTCTATGGC
>PFVB01000061.1 GCA_002790395.1 Ignavibacteriales bacterium CG_4_9_14_3_um_filter_34_10
TACCGTTTATATTTTTTCTTGTCTCTTCTTCTCTCTATCCACAAAACCCGGAGTTGAACAATTATATTCTTTCAAATTCCGGCTTGCCTGATAACAATGTCTAATCTATCACTATTGATACTTTAGAAAATAAGTGGATAAGGACTTATGAAGGCGGCTTAGCGGTTTATAAAGAAGCGGGCGTGGTACTAGATAAAGGCAGATGAAAAGAATATTTCTGAGACGGATTTTTGCTTTCGCAAAACTATCCCAAACTGTTTAAACCGACACGACAATCAAATATGAAATACCAATTGTAGAGACGGGGCATGCCCCGACTGTGCTGCTAAAAGTCTATTCTGTGCCTGACAATGAAGTCGCAAAGTTAGTGAATGAAGAAAAACAGCCCGGCAGCTATGAAGCCTCTTTTAACACGCAACAAGCAGCTAACAATTGTCAACCAACTTCGCTCATGGAATGTCTCTACTGTTATTATAAAAGATAATTACTTCTTTTCTGTATTTGTTTGCAATTCTTTATTTCTCTCTGATTTTCTTTGTGAGTTCGCTCGTTGTTTCCGGCGGTTTATTCTCGTCCAAAATAAGTAGTATGCTTTCTTACAAAGACAATTACTACGATATTAATCAAGCATGGTTTACGGGCGATGAAGAGGATAGCTACAATTCGTCCGCGCAAAAATTAATTAATGTTTTTCATTATACAATTAAGTTAGATTTATACCCGGAACAAAAACGGCTAAAACGATGTTACGCTTCAATTTATTTTTGCTGATTCTCTTCATCATCAATTTATCATTAACTTTTATGATAATATGAAAATTCATAAAGTACTTTGGAACGGCAGAGCAACCAATTACTCCAATTACAAAACCACTATAACGATAGAGCCAAAAATTATTTTAGATACAAAAGAATTATCAAGCGGAATATACTACTATACAATCAAAGTTACAGGGTTTGCCCAAAGCAAGAAAATGCTTTTGATGAAATAAAATCTTGTAATTTATTTAACAAGAAGCCAGAGTATAACTGCTCTGGCTTGCGGAGGATACTAACGTAAAAGAATACAAATCAATTGAAGAAGCAATCGTTGATCTGGAAAACGATCCGAATGTTTCTAAGGATAAAATAGAAAAATTAAGATCGTCTCTAAAAAAGCTGAAGAACAAAACTTCAATTAAGATTAGGAACGGTGAGATAATATGAAGAAGCCCTCATTAAACAACAATAAAAGTTGAGGTGAAAAATGAAAAAGAGAATATTGTTCTCTGTACTATTTCTAATTGTGTCGTTGAGTGGGAATATATATTCCCAATGGTCAACAGACCCAACAGTTAATAATCCTATTTGCACAGAAGGGCATACCCAGGAATATCCTGCAATAACAGGTGACGGTAGTGGCGGGGCTATTATTACATGGGATGACTATCGCGATGGTAACTTTAACATTTATGCTCAGAGAATAAATTCAAGTGCCGCAGCTCAATGGGCAGCAGAGGAGTTGCTTTTTCCACAGTAGGAGGAAAAGCTACGTATCCCGAAATTACGGGTGATGCAAGTGGTGGAATTATTGCCTGGCAAGACAGTCGTAATGCTAGTAGTGACATTTACGCATCTGGTGTATCTTCCTCTGGTGTCTTACCTGTAAAACTAATTTCTTTTAATGCAATGATAGAAAAAGACAAAGTAGAATTAGACTGGCAAACAGCCACCGAGGTTAAGAATTTTGAATTCGAAGTGGAAAGGCAGATTCTGAAACAAGTTCAGAATGACAGTAATGACTGGGAGAAGATTGGATTTGTTGCGGGACACGGGAACAGCAACTCGCCAAAAGATTATTCATTTGTTGATGCAAACCCACCGAGTGGGAAATTGCAATATAGATTAAAACAAATTGATACAGATGGAAGTTTCGAATACAGTCAGGAGGTAGAGGTAAAGGTTGAGGATAATCCAACAGAATTTGTATTGGAACAGAACTATCCAAATCCGTTTAATCCAAGTACAACGATAAGTTTTTCAATTCCAATGTCATCCTTTGACTATGCTCAGGATGACAATTCGGGTGTCACTCTTCGACAAACTCAGAGCGACAGACACGTAACACTCAAAGTTTACGACATTTTTGGCAGAGAAGGGGCAACATTGGTAAACGAGAACAAAACTGGGGGAAAATATGAAATAAAATTTGACGGAAGCAATCTTGCAAGCGGTATTTACTCTATAAGTTACAAACCGGAAGTCTTGCACAGACCAAAAAATTAATTTTGATGAAATGAAAAACAGAGTGGAGATTCTACGGATTAAAAAGAAAACAAATACTAATAATTAAACTCCAAGCACACAATTGTTTTAACGAATTATTACACAGGAAAATTTAGGTTCAATTGTCCATGTTTTATTAATTACAAATTTGTTTTGTTTGCTATAAAACTATCCGGTATTTGTACTGCAATAACTTTACCCCTGCAAGTAATTTCACCATTTGCCGAAACCGTAATTTCAGTAATAACTTTTCTTCCTTTTACTTCAACAATTATTCCGCGTAATTCAAGTTCGATACCAAGAGGGGTTGGTTTTAAGTAATCAACTTGTAATGATGCAGTAACAAAACGAAAAGCTGGTAGCGTATCCGGCTCACGGTTTTCAAAACGATAAGCTGCAAGTGCAGCACTTCCGGTTCCATGGCAATCAATAAGCGACGCAATCAATCCACCATAAACAAAACCTGGAATTGCAGTGTGATATTCTTTTGGTGTGAAATGGGCAATTGTTTCATCGCCATCCCAATAACTTTTTATTTGATGTCCGTGTTCATTTAATCGCCCGCAGCCGTAACAATGGGCAAATTCTTCCGGATAAAAATCTTGAATTGGGCTTGTATTCATTTACGATCCTTTATTTGAATGTTTTTTTATCAATAAAACCAGATGGCTTGTTGATGGTTTATTCTTAATTTCTTTAATTATTTTTAATTCAGTTTTATCAGCTAAATCTTTAAAACCACCATTACGAACATAATTTTTATAATTTTTGAAATGCTCACTTCCGGCAGCAAACTCAACGACTTCATTCAACGCACTCCAAAATCCACTTGGCTTTGGAACAAGATAATCACCAATAATTATTTTATCAGCAATTTGAGATAACTCATTTAAAAGATTTATTCTTTCATCTTCATTTACTTCGTGAATTACATAAGTCATCACAGCATAATCAAAATGCAAATTTTGGGAAATCAAATCTGCAACTTTTGAATTCGCAAATAGAATTGTTTCATTTGGATTTTTTGCGAGGTTCGATTTAGCTTTGTCAATATTCCGAGCTGATAAATCAATTCCTAAAACTGATATGCATTTATCAGCAATGGAAAACGAAAATCTTCCTGTACCGCAGCCAACATCAACAACAGAAGAATTTAGATCAATAAAAGTTTTTATCAGAGCAAATAATCTGTCCTGATTTGGAGCTATGAAAAAATCATAGAACCATCCATCGTACCAGTGATTTTTATTGATTGTCATTTTTGATAATCTTTTTCAAAATACTTTCAATTTCCTCATTAGTTTTTAACGAGCCATTTATTCGGAATCGCCAAAATTCATGTATAAAAATTCTGAATTAGTACAAAAAATATGTTATTAAAATAGTTTTTTTTATAGTAAAAAAATAATTAAGCACTTCAATTTTTCTTCAGAATTATTTATTTACTTTACACTGTGAAAATATTATTAATAGAAGATGAAAAAGATCTTGCCAAATCTATCGTTGAATTTATTGGCAAAGAAAATTATTTAATTGACAAAGCTCATAAATATTCTGATGCCGATGAGAAAATCAGTTTAAACGAATACGATTGTGCTTTGGTTGATTTGATGCTTCCGGATGGTTCGGGGTTGGATTTAGTTAAAAAACTAAAAAAGATTCAACCGAAATGTGGAATAATAATCATTACAGCAAAAAATACTATTGATGATAAACTAACCGGACTTGATCTTGGTGCAGATGATTATCTTACAAAACCATTTCATCTTGCCGAACTTAATGCAAGAATAAAATCCCTTTTAAGAAGAAGATTTTTTGATGGAAGCAGCGAAATCATTATTAATGAAATAGTTGTTGATGCTGAAAAACGCGAAGTAAAAGTTAATAACAAAATTGTTGAGCTAACAAGAAGAGAGTACGACATACTTCTATTCTTTATCAGTAACAAGGAAAGAGTTTTAACAAAAGAATCAATAGTTGAACACGTTTGGGGCGATGATGCAAATGCTTTTGATAATTTTGATTTCGTTTACACACACATAAAAAATCTTCGTAAAAAACTTATTGAGCAAGGTGCGAATGATTATATTAAATCTGTTTATGGAATTGGATACAAGTTATCATTAAAATGAAATTGATAAATAAAATAAGTTATTATTTCCTTTCTAGTTCGATGCTGATTTTTATAATTGTGTCTGCCGGACTTTATTTTGTTATTGAAAATACTATTACCAGCGAAACCGACGAACAATTGTCAAACATTTCTCAAAAAGCTGTTCAAGAATTAAAAAGCGGTAGAGCGGTTAGCTTTTCTCCTTTCGTAGAAATCATCCCGGTTAATCAAGCAAATGATAAAAATGAATTTAAAGATATTTTGATAAAATCAAACGAGGAAGATGAGGGAGAACCATTCAGACAACTAACTACTTTTGTAAATGTGAATGGTAAAAATTATAAAATCATTGTTAGAATATCTTTAATAGAAAAAGAAGATATGCTTTACTCTATTGTATTAGTAGTATCATCAACATTTCTGCTTTTTATTTTGATTTTGTATTTCACGAATAAAACTGTATCCATAAAAATTCTAAAAGATTTTTACAACACATTAAAAAAACTTGAAAACTTTTCACTTAAGAATGATGTTCAATTACAGCTAACCAATTCAAAGATTGAAGAATTTGAACAGCTTAATAAATCACTTTTATTCCTGGCGGCGAAAGCAAAAAGTGAATATCGCAGATTAAAAGAATTTTCTGAAGAAATGAATCAC
>PFVB01000206.1:0-1057 GCA_002790395.1 Ignavibacteriales bacterium CG_4_9_14_3_um_filter_34_10
CTTTCCACACTTGATTGAATTCCATTTAAAGCACCAACAGCAGCTTTTTGCATTACAACAGACGGACCGGAAGTTTGATGTCCCTGAATATTTGCCATTGCTTCAATCAGTTTTTTATTTGCAACTGCCCAGCCAATTCTGAAACCTGTCATTGCATATTGTTTTGAAACGCCATTGATAATTATCAGATTGGAATTTTCGACAGACTTTTTCGTAAAATCATACGCACTGACGGTTTTATTTTTATCAAACAAAAGACGGTGATAAATATCATCCATAATTAAATAAATATTTTTCCTTTCACAGTAATCAACCATTTCAGCAATAAATTCTTCAGAATACATTGCACCGGTAGGGTTATTTGGACTATTAATAATTATAGCTTTCGTATATGAACTTACCCTCTGTTCAATATCCCGTAAACGGGGATAGAAAGTTCCGTCTTCGGGCAAAACAGGGACAGGAATTCCTCCACAAAGTTTTACCATATCAGGATAGCTGACCCAATAAGGAGCCGGGAAAATAACTTCTTCCTGCGGATTGACTATTGCCTGCAAAGCAACCATAATAGCCTGCTTGGCGCCGCTTGAAGCAATTACATTTTCGGGATAAACTTTTCTGTGGTAAAACTCTTCGGTATAACGGATAATTGATTTTTTTAATTCAGGAATTCCGTCTGCCGGTGCATAGCGGACTTCTCCGCTATTTAATAAATTTGCAGCTGCAAGCATTGCTTCAATTGGTGCTCTGCTTTTTGGCTCTCCACCGCCTAAATGAATTACAGGATCTCCTTTTTCACGAAGTATCGCTGCCTTTTCATTCAATGCTAATGTTGGTGAAGGTTTGATTAACCTTGCTATTAAACTAAGACTCATGGATTTATCCGATTTTGTTGATGAAAAAAGCATTTTTGGGATTGAAAAATACTTAATAAATCTTATTCTTCAAAAGAAATAAAAGTTATTTCCCATATTTGCAGTAACTTTTAAGATTTTTTTGCCGATTAAAAATTTCTCGGGAAGATTCGATAATGATATTTGTTAAATACAACAGATTT
>PFVB01000206.1:1063-5035 GCA_002790395.1 Ignavibacteriales bacterium CG_4_9_14_3_um_filter_34_10
AAGCACTTTGAAGCGTGAATGTGATTTCGTTCACTGATTATAAATTATATAGTTACCATTTTAGGACAGAACATTAGAAAAATAAAAGGAGTTCATTATGAAAACAAAATCTTTAACTGTTTTTTTAATATTAACTTCAGCATTGATATTTCAGCATTGCAACATTAGTGAGCCAACTGCTCCGCGCTGGGATGTTTCAATGAATATTCCAATTGCCAAGAAAGATTACACGCTTCTTGATTTGATTGAAAAAAATTCTGACATTTTAAAAAGTTATCAGAGCGGAGTGGATAAAGGATTACTTTACTATTCAAACTCACAGGAAATTGAAACGATAACTCTTAATGATAAATTAAAAGTCAGCGGATTTTCTGAAAATGTTGAGCAGAATATCGGCTCAATAAAAATTGCAAATGATTCAGTTCGAACCGAAGTTGGACTTGACTGGACTGGAGTAAATGTTCCGCCCGGAACACAAGCTAAAATTCCACCGATAGAAAATGCATCCATAAACTCAGAATTTTCTTCAACTTCACAGTTTAATTCACTTGAAATTGACCACGGTAAAATAGGTTTGTCAATCGAAAATCATTTTTCATCTCTTGTTACACTTTCTATTTCCAATATTCTACTTCAAAACTCAGCAACAGGCGAAGATATAATTAATCATGCAACTCCCATTGATGTTGGTCCGGGACAAAAAGTTTCAATAAGTAATATTCAAATTGCTAAAGGAACAACAATTAATAATCCCTTTAAATTCAGTTGCAATATTTCAACTACCGGAAGCAACGGACAGGATGTTTTGATCCCTCAGAGCAGTTTTTCTGTTTCGTCAAAACTCGAGGATATTGAAGTTGTAAAAGCAACGGCAAAAATTCCCCCACAAAATCCAATCATAATTGACAATGCTTTGGAAATCGACAAGTTCGAAACTCAGCCAACAAAAATTTTATCGGCAAAACTTAAGAGCGGAAATCTGAATCTTACGATTAATAACAATCTTGATGTTGATGCGGAAATGTCTTTTGAATTTCCGAATATCAAAACTTCATCAGGACAGATATTTTCAACAACCAAATTAATTCCAAGGAAACAAACCGTTGTAATTTTTAATAATTATTCACTTGCCGGTCATTCAATTGTTTCACAAAATTCAACACCGACAAGTCAGCTTAATTACAAAGTATCTTTTGAAGTAAAAGAATCAAATGATTTCAGAACAATTTCAAGTACAGATGGAATTTCTGCCGATGTCGGAGTTGAAAATCTGGAGCTTGATGAATTTAACGGAATATTAAAACCAACCGAAATGAATAGCACAAGAACTTCGGTTTCATTAAATACAGAAGATCTGAAAGAGAAGCTGAAATTCAAACAAATAAATATTAGAAATCCAAAACTTGAGCTTCATTTAGTTCCGACTTCCCAAATTGAATTCAGCATAAACGGAAGAATTGAAGCAAGAAATTCCCTCGGTCAGAAAAGTATTCTGAATTTAAACTCAAATACATTGCGAAATAAATTTAATGTCGGAAGTAATCTTATTTCAGCAACCGATACGGTGCTTTATCTGTTTCCTGACAGTCTGAGTAAATTTTTCAGAAATTTCTCAAGTTTCCCTGATTCAATTATTGTAATTGCAAATGGAATTGCCAATCCAAATTACAAACCTATTTCAGTTAAAAGCACAGATGTCATTTCTGGAAATTCAAATTTTGAATTCCCACTTAATTTAGCTTTGCAGGATGGAATTTTTAAGGATTCTGTTTCGATTGATTTCAGTGATAAAGATCTTGATGAACTGGATAAGGTCAATCAGTTATCTGCTGTTTTAAAAATCTCGAACGGAGTTCCTGCAAAAATTGAATTTACTGGAAAGCTCTATGATGAATTTGATAATTTCTTAATGTACTTCCCGCCAAAATATGACGATCAGGATACTATTTTAACTGTATCAGAAGCGATGACAAATTCAAGCGGCGATGTTATTTCGAACAGCGAACAGGTGATTTCCGTTCAGGCAAAGAAAGCAGCAGGCGAAATTGAAAGCGATATTCAAAAACTGAAGCGTGCAAAGTATATGCTGATTCGTCTGAAACTAAACACATCGTCTAACGGAAGTCTGCCGGTAAAATTCAAGACTGACAATATGATTCAAATTCATGCCGCTGGTTCAACAAATTATTCAGTTCAGCCATAAGGAGAATGAAAATGAAAAAGATATTATTACTTGCGTTATTTGTTTCTGCTTTCAGCATTAATTATTCTCAAACTCATGGCTCAGTCGGATTGAGTGATGCACGCTCAATGGGAATGGCAAATACATATGTCAATTCATCGTTTGGTCTTTATTCGCTTGGTGCAAATCCGGCAAACTTAAATGCCGATACAACAAATTCACTTGAAATTATCGCACCTGTTCCTGTTCCGAAAATTTCTGTAAAAGTCGGTACAAACTTTATGAATCTGGATGAATACAATTATTTTTTCGGCTACTCAACAACAGACGAAAACGGCGATAAAGTCGGACGGTATTTAACCGAAAGTGACAAGAAAAGACTGAAAAATTTATTTAAAGACGGCGGGAAAATTTTTGCTGATCAAAGCATTCAGTTATTTGGAATTGCAATTACACCTTCAACATCATTTGGAACTTTTGCTTTTACAATCGGAGATGTGATTTCCGCAAATGTCACTATTCCTAAAAATCTTGTTAATCTCGGATTAGACGGGAATACATTAAACACGGTTTATAATTTTTCGGATATGGACTTAAAATCATGGTGGCTTCGGAAATATTCTGTTTCTTATGCAAATTCACTTAACATAATTCCGGGGATTGAAAATTTTTCATTCGGATTCACACTTAATTTTGTGAAAGGATATTCCTATTTGAGCATAGACGAAGTAAAAACCGAGCTAACAACAAATGACAATTACGAAATTACCGGGCGCGGTTCATTCACAGCTCATTCTGCTTTTTCGCCTGATTTCGGGGTCAATTACGATTTTGATAATGCACCTGACAAGACATCAAATTTCTCTGCATTTCCAAAACCGGCGGGCAGCGGTGTTGGAATTGATTTCGGATTCATGGCAAAACTCGATAATGTGTTTAGTGTAGGTTTGGCATTTACCGATTTGGGCAGCATAAAATGGAATAAAAATGTAGCCGAGTATAAATCCGATAATCCCGTTTTTCTTGATGATTTAACCGATGAAAATCAGCGTGATTCTTTAGTCAATGCATTAAAGGGAAAGGACAGCGGGAAATTTATAGATGGAATTACCACTGAACTTGCATCAGCGATGAGAATGGGGGTTTCCGCAAAAGTGGATGAATTGTTTGATGGAGATTTTCCCGGTAAAATGATTGTTGAATTGAATTACAACAAAGGATTTAACAATCAGCCCGGCAATTCGCTTTCAGGACGATTTTCGATTGGAATGGATTGGAAATTATCGAGTTTCTTTGCAGTAAGAAACGGATTTTCATTCGGCGGAGTTGATAAATTCAACTGGGGTTTTGGACTTGGATTTGATTTTGGAATTTTTGAAATCAATTTAGGTAGTCCGGATTTTCATTACGTTCTGTCACCCAATTCAGCAAAAAGAATAACTGTTGGAATTGATTCCCGCTGGAAATTTTAATTACTAAAGAATCAGGTTGGTAATGTGCCCACGATTAAAAATCGTGGGTCATAATTTTCTTCTGTTTTTTTCAAACCCACGAAGTTTTGTCTGAATTACACGTTAAACCCCGGAAGGCAATTGATAACCATGCCTACCGTCAGGCAGGTTGGTAATTGATAATTATATGTGCCAGCCGGTTTTTGTTCGTTAACGAGTGTTGCAACTTCACGTCGGAGAATGTCGTAAACTTTCAGTGTAACATTTTGTAGCACAGAATATTATTCTGTGCTACGGAAAATTGTAAATATTACTAAAGTGGTTGGATTCAATTAATAA
>PFVB01000078.1 GCA_002790395.1 Ignavibacteriales bacterium CG_4_9_14_3_um_filter_34_10
TTCAACATATTTTTCTTTATAAAGTTGATTCCTTAAATAAGCAAGATTTCCAAGTTCAATCAGCTTATCGGTAACTCCCTGAAAGGCAGAAAAAATGACCGCAATTTTTTCATTCTTGCTGATGTAATTTCTTTCTAAAATATTAACTACAGAATTTATACGAGAATCATCACCAATGGATGAACCTCCGAATTTTAATACTTTCATAACACCTCTTGGAATTAAATCATTTCGGAAAGAAGTTCTTTTCGTGGATGTGCAATTACAACTTTGTTCACTAAAAGTCCACGATCAGAAATTAATTTGGCACCGGATTCAACGGCACTAGTAACCGCAGCAACTTCACCGGTAATTGTACAAAACGCTTTTCCCCCTAATGCCATTGCCAATCTAATCTCAATAATTTTTACCGATGCCGATTTTACTGCGGCATCTGCTCCTTCGATTAATGAAGCAACAGAGAATGATTCTATTATTCCGAGTGATTCCAGCTCTGTAATATTTGAATGACCAGACAAAGCAGGAAAAATATCTGGATGGACATTTGGGATAACAAAAGTATCAATTATTGCAAAATCCAAACCTTTAACGGCTGCATCAACTGATGATTGAACTGCTGCAACTTCACCACCGATTAATGCAATATATTTACCCGAACAAATAGTCCGTGATAATATCAATTCTACTTCAGAGGTTTTAAGCATGATATCTGCAGCCTGCATTCCTGCAGCTATACTTGTAAGTTCAATTAATCCTAATGAATTCATCTTAGCAGCCTTTATTTTTTTGAAATAATTATAAAATCTTTGTTGAATTCTTTTACAATTCCATCTATTGATGAATGTATCCGGGCTCCCAATTTATCTGGTTCAACTTCAGCAATCAGTTGTCCTTCAGTAACTTTATCAAATTTATTTACAATTGGAGTGGAAGAATTCCCTGCATGTTGTTTTAAATGAATTTTAACTTCTGATATTTCTTTATTTATTTCTCTGAAAGGAGTTTTAGCATCATATTTTGAAATATCAAGTCTTTTCATTAACTGCTTCAATGGCACTCTCCTTCCCTCTTTAATCGGATGCACTTTCAATTCCTTTATCTGTTCATATTTGAAATTGTTTTTTCTCATTTCAGCTTTACTTTGATCACATGCTTCACGTGGATATAAATCCTCTGGACAAGCATAAAGTGAACAAAGTCCGCATGAACAGCACAAGTCAGCATATTGATTCCAATAATTGCTTCCGGATTGAGTGAATGCTAATGAACGCATTACTTTATGCGGTTGCACATCATAACCAAGTAGATAGCGCGGACAGAATTCTGTGCAATAACTGCATTGATCACAAGCGGATTTTCCAATTCTGTTTTTTGATTGAATATTTCTGTTTGTTCGATTTATCAAGTAGTGATCGATTGGCAGAATAATAATTCCTGCAGTAGTTTTTTTTACAACATCATTAACATCAAAAGTCAATTGACCCATCATAATGCCACTAACAAATATTCCGAAATCTTTTTCTTTTGTTCCACCAGCAATTTCTATTAATTCCCTAAATGAAGTGCCAATAGGTACAAAAAACGATGAAGGAATATTCACCAGACCTGCAACAGATACAAACTTTTTTGTAACAGGTTTTCCTTCCATTGCATTATTAATATTAAAAAGAGTTTCAACATTATTTACTAAACATCCAACCTGCAATGGAATTCCATGAGGTGGAATTAATCTTTTTGTTGCATGATAGACAAGCTCATATTCATCACCTGATGGATAAAAGTCACCGAGAAGAGAAATCTCAATATTAGTATTAGCAAGTTTTCTGCTGATTGATTCAATTGCTTTCGAATTTTTCTCTTTAATTCCAAAATATCCTTTAATAGCAGATGAAGACTGAATCATGTTTTTCATTCCGTCAACAATTTCACCAGGAAAGTTTACCATCAATTCGAAATCTTTATGGATCAACGGCTCACATTCAGCGCCATTTGCCAAAACGTATTCAACATTTGATTTTGCTTTTACATGTGTCGGAAATCCTGCACCGCCGGCACCTACAACTCCGGCATTAAATATTAATTCACTAATTTCCATTATTACTCTCAAATCTTTTAATTACAACAACTGTTTTATCGTCCTGATATTTACTATCATTTGTTGAAAATATCTGTACTTCTTCAAGAATTTTATAAACAATTTCACGTGGAGTTGATTCGTGATATTTAAGAATAATATTTTCTAATTTTTTTTCACCGAAAAATTCAAACTTATCATTGGCAGCTTCTACTATTCCATCTGAAAAAACAACTAGTACATCTCCCGGTTTGAAATTAATACTATCAGTATCAAAACGTGAGTTTGAAGCAACACCAAGCAAAGTGCCAGTTGGTTCAAGATAATGAATTACTTTTGACTGGCTTGAATAAAACATTGGGGGATTGTGCCCTGCATTCGCATATAGAAAAAGTCCCTTTTTATCAGATGAAATTTCTCCGTAAAACAGTGATGAAAATTTTTCATCACTGAATATTTTATTGACAAGATTGTTTAACCTGAACATCATTGGTGATATTTTCATTTGGAAAAAACTGCCCATTCGGATTGCACCTGATATATACATGGCTTCTGCCGCAGCTGATAATCCTTTTGAAGCCGCATCACCAACTGTAATTCCTAATCTTTCTTCATCGAGTCCTATTTGTAAGTAATCAAAAAAGTCTCCGCCAATAATTTCAGACGGAACTGTAACTCCAAATATTTGGTAACTATTAAAATTATATTCATGTTCAGGAAGAATAGATTTCTGTAATTCACGTGCTTTATAAATTACTTCCTTCAGGTTCTGAGCCGAGCGGCTAATTCTTCTTTCACGGATTTTTGATGTCAGAATAGTAGCAACAATATTTAATGTATATCTTAATTCTTCATCAATGGATTCACTATTCAAGGCAAGCAGATATTCATAAAAAGTTTTATCGTTAACTTTTATTTTTGAACCGACACCGGATGCTGAATAAAAATAAATCCCTTTGCTGATTAGAATTTTATTGGTCTCTTTAGCTAAAACCGTCCTGAATTTTGTAATTTGTTCAAAAATAGGATAATCGGCAATTTTTAAGATAAAATTTTTATCAATCATCGAATCAGTACCAACTTGGAAAAGTAATTTATATCCTTTCCTTTTGGGATCGAGTTGCCAAATTCTTCCACCTGTAATATTTGTGGACTTATCATTTTTTATTTGAATTAATATTTCCTGAAGCATGTCTTTGCTTGTTTCATACTGCTCAGAAGCAATCTTTTCAATAGCTCTATATAATTTCTTTTGCCGCATATTTTATTCCGTATAAAATTTCAACATTTGTTCAATAGCTTTTTTGCAAACTTCATTAAATTCATTCGATTTTAACGTTCTCATTATGCTGTCATAAGTGGATCGATAAACATTTTTCGAAGCATAACCGGCTCCTTCAAAAACCCCGACTGATTCGTAATATTTTTTTTCATCAGGAGTTGGAATTGGAATGTTCTTATCAACCAAATATTTCCACTTCTTGCTAAAATCAGCTAACGTTGTGATGTTTGGCTCCCAAGGCTCAATATCGTTAGGATAATAATCAATATAAGTTGGATCATCACCATACTCATCAGCCAGCCCAACAAATCCGTGTCCAAATTCATGAACAAAAACTTTATCCGCTAATTTGTTGTTGGCAGAAGTAATTGAGTAATAATTATAAATTCCGCCACCGCCGTATTTATCAGTATTTGTCAATATAAATATCTGATCGTAAGGAACATTTGCAGCAACATCACGAACAGTCCACATGTCGGTTGTCATTAAATATCTTTCCGATCCAAAAGTATAAAAAGTTGAATTCACCAAAGTGTTTTTCCAAATATTTTCACCCGGTATATCACAACCCGACTCTTGTGATGGAGAAATTATTAACCAAAAATTTATTTTGTCTTTAAACTTTTTGAATGGATCTATATCAAGCAAATATTCAGCAAGTTCCCAACTTTTTTCCCTAAATTCATCCATCTCATTTTCAGTATATCCTTCAGGGATTAAAACTATATCAAGTGCAGTATTTGAAGCAGTTCTATTTATCAATTTCTCGGTTTCAAAAACTAATTTCTTCTCTTTCGATATATATATATTTTTAGGATCAATTTCCTTATTAAATAATAATTCAAACTCATTACGCCGATTACGCTTAAATATTTCTATCACAATATTTTCTTTCGGGTATGGAAAAACAATAGTTTCCTGAAAAGTACGTTTATTATTTTTGGCTTCTTCTGTGGATTGCCATTCCTGAAATAAGGATGAAAATCCGCGTGAATAAATAAGCATATTGGACTTTTTATCAAAAACTTTGAAGAAATAATTTCCGTAACCTATCGTGTCAATCAGATTTATTTCCGATCCTCCCCAATATTTTTCTTCAACAATTCTTTGGAAAATCAATTCCTCTGAATTCGTATTTCCTGAATGATAAAAATCAATACGCATTGATTTTTGAATAAAATAATCATCAAACTGAACAGCTAAAAGTGTGTCCAGTAATATAAATAGTAATAAAATTGGTTTCATTTTGCTAACTATGTTTGAAATTTTATGTGTAAATATAAAGGAATATAAAAGTACCTGCAATAATAGGCGTTAATACAATATTGATTTAAATATAGTTCTAACCCTTTGTTTTGGTAGGCTGAATTTTTGAATAAAAACATAAAGTTACGATTTTCTGATTAACTACTCAGACTAATTTTTTCAATAATTTGTGCAAGCTCAAAATCTTTAAAAGTAATTGCATTTTTTGAGTGGGTTGAAATATTTATTTTAACGTTATTCCATGAATGAAGAAGAATATCGGGATGATGATCCAATTTTTCGGCTGTAAACCCGACTTTCAAAACGAATCCGGTAGCATCAATAAAATTTGCAAATAAGAAATGAGCCTGCTCTAAAAAGGTATTTTTTACGATTATTGAATTCGATTCCAAACTAAAATTGAAATATTTTTTTATCAATTACA
>PFVB01000033.1:0-18002 GCA_002790395.1 Ignavibacteriales bacterium CG_4_9_14_3_um_filter_34_10
TGCAAATGTTCGATGCAAACGGCAATAAAGTAGGGCTCGAAAGCAAAGTAAATAAAAACACAGTATATAGTCAGTCGCGTCCTGATGTGGCATTTTTGGAAAACGGAAATTTTGTTGTCAGTTGGGAATCTTGGAAACAAATAGCAACAGCATCTCGCGGATATGATATTTTCGCTTCTATCTATGACAGCAACAGAAATCTGCTGGTTGAAGAATTGCAGGTAAATACATACACGAATGATTATCAATGGTACAGTAATATTGAGCCGCTTGAGGATGGTAAGTTTATTATTGCTTGGTGCTCGTGGGAACAAGACGGCTACGATGGTGGAATATATTTGCAAAAATTTGATGCAATTGGGAACAAACTTGGTGAGGAAAAAATTGCAAACTCTTCATTTGTAAATTATCAGTGGCTGCCGAAAATCCATAAACTTTCAAATGGAAATATTGCAGTGGTTTGGTCGAGCTGGAAGCAGGATGGCGATCGCGAAGGAGTTTATTGTCAAATTCTTGATTCGGATCTGAACAAAATCAGTTTTGAAACTATTGCAAATGAATACACCAATAGTTATCAATGGGAGCCGGATTTTATAGTAACTGATTCGGATGAATTATTTGTTGTCTGGTCAAGCTGGGGACAATTTGGAAAGGAAAACGATTACGATATTATCGGAAGATTAATCTCGCCGGTAAAATCTCAGGTAGTGATAAATTCAAAAACACTTGATCATAAAACCGGAAACAGCACCGGAAGAATTTTTGTTCATGTAGTTGATTCAAATGCTGTTACGGGAGATTTGTATGAAGTTACTTTTACAAAACCGACTGCAAATGAAACATATGCCAATATTTATAACAAAACAAAATCAATAAATGCAGTTTCAGATTTTTCCTTAAATGGTGGTGAAGGTGTTTTTTATATTTCTCCAGTTTTCGACGGACTTGCAGTTCAATTCAATCCGACATTTGAATTTAAACTGGACATTGAAAATTCTTATTTTATAAACAACTCAAATTCTAATTTTCAATTTACGATTGGAACGGGGGCAGGTGCAAAAGTATTGGCTCCAGTTGATGTGGTTGTAATCTGGGGAAGTACAGATACATTATCAGACGGAACATTTTCAAATCCTTCAGATATGGCTTACAATTCTTCGGGACAAAAAGTTGTAAAATGTCCTTTCACTGTTTGGAATATTACAGACAACGAAAAAATGGATTTGGTTGTTCTCGAAAGCAGTTCAACAGCGAATAAGAACTGGGATATTAAAGAAGAAGTTGGAATACTTACACCTAAAAAATACACTTCACAATTTCCCAGATATCATGCGAGCTTTAAAGCAATAGTGGCAGGCGTAAAAAAATATCCAACAGCTATTGATTCTCTTTTCATTTTAACAAAAAGATCAATTACCGAAAAGGACACATTTACATTTGTCGCCTCGAAAAGTTATTTTACTACCGAAACAAAGTATTCAAAAAACTTGCCCGATAATTTCCAACTTTCACAAAATTATCCGAATCCATTCAATCCATCAACAACAATAAGTTATTCCATTCCAGCTGCCGTTATTCAGAAGTCTAACTATGCCATATCAGTGTCGCTGAAAGTTTATGATATTCTTGGTCGTGAAGTTGCAACTTTGGTAAACGAGAGCCAACCGCCAGGCTTGTATAATATCAGATTCACGACGAATAACCTGCCTTCCGGTAGGCAAGGTTTAAGTTCCGGAGTATATTTCTACACGTTGAAATTGGGACAATTTTCTGTAACAAAGAAAATGGTTTTGATGAAATAAAACAAATATCAGTCTTCGATTTTTATCGGGGGCTGATAAAAAAAATAAATGCATGTAAGCAGTTACGATTCTTTTCGAACCAAATAGGATTATGAAAGCAAAATGCATTTCAAGTAAAATAATTTTGACAAATTAAAAACGCAAAATATTTTATATTCACATTTAGATTGTTCAAATAATTAATTAAGTTAATACAGATAAAATTTATCAAATTGGGTACGAGAATGAAAAATTTACTTTTTATCATTTTTTTGATCTTCACCGCTTGTTCATCTGATGTAGTTATTAAACCGGCAAAATTTGCTTTTCCTGTTGAATCCGTTTTAAAAACCAATCTACAAGGTACATTAGAAGAACAAAGATATTCTTTTTCAATAAACTTGAAAGAGATTTACCAACTTGAATTTTCGGATTCATCTGCTGCAGCCGGAAAGGAAATAAGGCTTATACGAGATGAGGCAGGATATTATTATTTGACTGCGAAGGATTTCAACAATGTTTATGTTCTCTTTCCTGCTGAAAGCGGCTTCATGCTAACGAAAAAAATTATCATCCCGGAAGCAAATCCCACCAAGGTTGCATTCAACCAAAAATCTCCATACATCGAACTGATTACAGAAAAGAATAAGTTTTTAATAAATCATTTAGGACTTGCAGAGAGGGCAAAATGAAAAAGAAACTATTTTTAATAGCAGCATTGATATTCTTTTCAAATTTAATTTTTGCTCAATCGGATTATGAGAAAGTACAAAACTTTAAAAATCAAACAAAAAAGATTGAACAAGAAATTAAAATTGCAGCCTCCTTGTCGGGTTTGAATAGTTTATTAAAATCTGTTGATCAGCTAAGGAATGAATTTACACCGGAAAAAGATTTGCTTGATAAAAGTTTGTATCCGGATAATTTTAATTCTTCTTTAGAAAAACTAACAGTTGCAATTGAATTGCGTAAAGGTGATTTTCAGACAATACGGGATTTAAGTATTCAGGTTACATATCTTAAAGATCAGGTTGATGAATTGAATACGGCAAATGCTGACTTGATTGCACAAATAAAAACCCTGAAAAGTCAGGCATCAAAAGATGCAAAGACAATTAAGTCACTCCAAAATTTAACAAAGCAATTAAAATCGAGTCTGCGTCAACGCGATGAACTTGTGAAAACAGTAGTTGATAGCTTGCTTGCGGATTTCATAAAGCAGCCGATTGAAACCGATGGAGAAATTCAGATAAAGTCATATAAAAAATCCGAACAGAGCAATTTGATTTACAACCTGCAAAGAACAGTTCTTGATAATATTCAGTTTGTGAAAGTAACAGAAATGACTCCGGAAGATATGGCTGAAATAAAAGAGCAGCAAAATGATTTTTCTAAAATGTGGAGAAAAATTGGTCCAAAACTCATAAGCATCTATTCCAATAAAAATGAGCGGACAGCCGAGATAAATTATATCGAGGACTTAAATGCTGAATGGAGAAATGAAATTGATTCACAAATTTGGAAATCGATCAATAAGGTTTTCAGAGAAAAGAACATTACGGTATTGCCATTTAACGACGGACAGGAATTTGCTGATAGAATAAAAGAATTTATTAATGATGAAATAACAAAGGTTGACAGCCGAAGTGATAAGGAAAAAGCCGATATATACTTTATGTTTTCAGACAGCATTTGGTCGGGAAGCATTAAACCAACGTGGCTTCCAATATTGCTTGACAATAAGCTTATTACTGAAGCACAAAAGGATACTATTGATAATAATATTGATCAATGGGGACAAAAAATCAATAAGTTCGTAATTCCTTTGTGGATTTATTTTGTTGCCGGTATTGCATTAATTGGAATAATCAGTTTGGTTTTCTTCAGAAAGAAAAAAAACATTTCTGTAGTTGACAAAAAAGAAGAAAAAACGGAAGCTTAATATTCTTTCTTTTTAATTATCTGCGGAAGAGTATTTTCAAATCTTCCGCAGTTTTCTAACGATGATTTAAATCAACTCCTCAAACATTTTCGAATATTCCACCAAATAATTTGATAATTTTGAATCAACAATTAGAAGGTATTATTATTATGAAACCGACAAAATTATTTTTATATGGTTTAATATCAATTTCTTTGTTTTTTATTGGCTGCGACAAATCAACTGAGCCGGAAGAAAAACCCGAAGTGGAATTTGAGAAATCTGTTTCTGAAATGAATTTAACTGCCTTATCAATGTTAAACTCTAAAATGTATATGGGTTTACTTCAAATGCCGGCAGGGTTAGTTGCTTTGCCTGATGTTATTCTTCCTAAAATAGCCCCGAATTCATTAGCTAAAAAAGGCATCAATAAAAATTATTCTTCCGCTGACTCATCATTTTTGAATTTATTTGCAAGACTTGAAGCATTATATGGAACCCACACGTTTGACGGTACTCAGTGGAATCATACAGATTCACCGGCAAATGAAGTGATTATTCAATATCCCTTTGTTGATGTCAGCAATAACTCCAATCATCAAATGTATGTGAGATTATTTGGCGTAATAAAATCGGAATCCTTGCTGCAAATCAGTATGGAAGCAAAAGTTGATAATATTCTGAAGTTTTATCTTGATTACGCAAAAATAACCGGAATAAATTTGTTGTCCACAAATCCAAATCCAACAATCATTAACGTAAAGGGAAAACTGATTGATGAAAACAACAAAAACAATTTATTTGATTTTACTGTTAACAATGAAGCCGTTTCAATAGCATTAACTCCTTCGGGAATGCAGACGTTAACAGTTACTTTCTCGGGAAGCGGTTTCTTGTCACCGCCTGACTCTTTGAGTCAAATCGGGCAGCAAGTGCAAAGCGTAACAATCGTTCAGGGGAAAATAAAGATTGAAATTACTGAATTAGATATACTTGACGGAGATGCAGGAGATATTTTTTATAACGGCAAAAAAATTGCAGATATTATGATGGTTAATAACGAGCCGTATATTTACTACTTAAATGGCAAGCAGGTTGCTATGAAAGACATAATGCCTTTGTTTGGTGATTTTACAAACGGCTAATATTTTTGACAAACAATTTTGGCAATAAAATATTTTTGAATATTATTAAAGAGAAGTCTAAAAAGATTTCTCTTTTTTTTAACTTTTTCAAATTGAGGAAAAAATGAAAGGAATTATTCTTGCAGGTGGCTCAGGAACCCGGCTTTATCCAATAACAAAAGTTTATAGCAAACAACTTGCTTTAATTTATGACAAACCACTTATTTATTATCCGCTATCACTTTTGATGCTTGGCGGAATTAAAGACGTGTTAATTATTTCTAATGCGGAAACAATTCCTCTTTATAAAAAATTATTTGAAGACGGCTCACAGTTTGGAATGAATATTCAATACGCAATTCAACCTGCGCCTAATGGAATTGCCGAAGCCTTTATTCTTGGTGATAAATTTATTGGGAATGATTCTGTAACGCTTGTTCTTGGTGATAATATTTTTTATGGGAAGTTTAATTTTCTTTATGATGCATATATTAATCACCAAAAAGGAGGAACCGTTTTTGCATATAAAGTTACCGATCCAGAAAGATATGGCGTAGTGGAATTTGACAAAAACGGAAAAGCTATTTCACTTGAAGAAAAGCCAAAAATCCCAAAGTCAAAATATGCTGTTCCGGGTTTGTATATTTATGATAATAAAGTTGTTGATATATCGAAAAATTTAAAACCCTCTGACAGAGGCGAACTTGAAATCACAGATGTGAATAAAATTTATCTTGAAAAAGGCGAACTGAATGTTCAAATTATTGGACGAGGAGTTGCCTGGCTCGATACGGGAACTCCCGAAGCATTATTGAAAGCCTCACAGTTTTTTGGTGTAATAGAAGAACGGCAAGGACTGAAAGTGGCTTGCGTAGAAGAAATTGCATTTAAAAAAGGATTTATAAATTTAGATGGATTCACTAAACTGTTATCTAAAATTCCTAGTTCCTTATACAAAGATTATTTACTAAAAGTGATAGAAGATTAAAATCGTTTTTTGATTTATTTTTTAAGGAGAATTAACATGGCAATATTTGGAGCAAAAACAAGAAGTGATATTGATAGATTAATTGAAGAAAATGACGAATTAAAAAACTCACTTCAAAAAGCACTTAAAGCTCACCAGAGTCTTGAAGAACTTAATATAAAATTGATTGCTGCACGGAAAAGTCTTTCTGATTTATCCAAAGAAGAAGAAGAACTTCAGGATTTTATAAAAAAAGCAAATGAAGATAAAATAAACAAAGCAGCTTTCATTGCAGAGCTGGACAAAAAAATCTCTCAGCTTGAAGACGTAAAAGAGGCTATCGAAAAAACTATTAACAAACATAATCTTGACATTGAAGAATTAGATGAAATTAAGTTAAGACATAAAGAAGCAATTGAGACCCATTCAGATCAGCTAAACCAGAAACAGCAGGAACTTTCTGATTATGAAAGTAATATTGAGCAAAAAAAAGCAGAGCTTGAAAACATATCAAATCAGATTATTGAATTAAGAAGTGAATCCGAAAAAATAAAAAATGAAAATCTAAGTTTGCAAAATAGCACTGAAGAATTCTTTCAAAAGAAAAATGAATTAGAGTCGCATATTTCAAATATTGAATCTACCTTATCCGAAAAGCTTTTACAAATAGAAACCGCCAAAAATCAAATAGAGAGATTATCCACTGAAAAAGAAGAAGTTAAAAAGCAATTGGAAGATTTAGCAGAGATTGAAAAAGAAAAAAGATTATCAATAAAAAATTTAGACGAGAATATTTCTGTAACACAGGAAGTTAAATCCAATCTTGATGCTACACTTCAAGCCATTGTGAAACAGCTTGGCGAACAAGATATTTTGTTCAACGAACATCTGACAAAGCGGGATGAAATCAATAATACAATAACACAATTGAAGATGGATCTTGACAGAGCCAGTGCTGAATTAGAACAAAGAAATTCTATGCTTAACGATTCTAAAATGGAGCTGGAATTAATAGAAGAAAAGAAGAAAAATCTGAAGTTTGATAATGAAAAAATGGAGCAGCTTAAAACAGAACTTAGTGAGAAGCTTTTAAAGATTCGGGATGAAGAAACTTCTGTCTCAAATCAATTGAATGTTTTGCGAAGTAAAGTATCCGCATTGGAAGATAAAAAATTTGAGATTGAAGAAACTAATCTTTCGATGGAAAAAGGTTTTCTTGAAACCTTTGAAAAATTTGCTGAAGATATAAAAGACAATAAAAATCAACTCGGTTCAATTAAGCAAATGATACTAAATAAAAACAAAGAATTAAAAGAAAAAGACGATTTGGTTTTGGAAAAATCAACACAGATTTCCGAGTACTCGGGGATTGTTAAAGTGCTGAAAAAAGAAAAGGAAAATCTTGAGCAGCAAATTGACTCTTTAAACGAGAGAAAAGAGCAACTTTCAAATTCACTTTTGTTGATAAAAGAAAATTTCGGTTCGTTGAAAATTCAAAACGTTGAGCTCCGTTCGCAAAACGAAATCCTTCAAATAAAGAAGAACTCGATTGAAAAAGAACTAACCGAGTTGATTTCAAAAACAAGTATTGATCTTGAGGAATCGCAAAAAAGAAGTGACGGACTTACTTCTGAATTATTGGAAAAAGAAAAAATACTTTCGGAATTAAACCATCAGATAGAAGAAAAGAGAGATGAGCTAACTCTTTTTCAAGATGATATGCATAAAGCCGAATTGCAGCGGGAAGAGTACTCAACTAAAATATCTCAATTGATCGCGATTGAAAAAGGGTTTCAAGAAAAGATTGAAAATTATAAAGCAAAGATTGAAGAATTCGAAAACAAAATTGTGCAGGAAAATATAAACAAAGAAGAATCTCAATCTGACGGACATGCTGAGTAAATTGCAGCTTAAAGAAATTTCTTCCCTTTCTCAAAAGAAAAACAGAGAAGCACAAAACTCTTTTCTGATTGAAGGTCGCAAATTAATTTATGAAGGATTAAAAAGTGACTTCTCCTGCAAGTTGATAATTATCAATCATGATTATGCTGATTCCAATCCCGATGTGTTTACAATGGCGAAGGAAAAAAAGGTTAGGATTGAAGTTCTTAAGAATAGTGAATTCAAAAAAATCAGTGAAACCGTTTCGCCACAGGGCATTGCTGCCGTATTTGAAATTCCCAAAATAGGTTTTCTAAATATTTCAGGAGAGAGTATTGTTGTTGCGCTTGAAAACATTTCGGATCCGGGAAATCTCGGAACGATTATTCGAACTTGTGATTGGTTTGGAATAGAAAATATTTTATTAAGTGAAGATTGTGTGGACTTGTATAATCCCAAAGTGATTCGGTCAACTATGGGTTCTATTTTTCATGTTACAGCAATTGAGGATAAAAAATTTTATTCTACACTGACTGACTTAAAACAAAGCAACTTTAAAATTTTAACCGCACACATGAAAGGATTGAATGTTTTTGATTATAAACGCAAGGGCAAATTAGTCCTGAGTTTTTGCAATGAGGCAAACGGACCAACTCAAAAGCTTCAAAAATTAAACGACGAATTTTTAAATATTCCTGCGAAAGGAAAAGCTGAATCATTAAATGTTGCAAGCGCAGCTGCAATAATTATTTCTGCAATCTCAAATTCATAACATCAACTCAATTTGCTGATCCAATTTGTTTTAATTCTGCACAACTCAACCTCATCTCGTGAAATTGTGTTAATACAAGAAACCGGTTCTTTACCGTTTCCCATTTTTAACGCAACATTAATCGATTCGTTTAAATAAGCTTCTTGCAAATAGTTTACCACAATTTGTTTTAATTGCATACCGTCCTGAATGTGTGATGGAATGGTTTCAAGTCCGTATGAAACATAGTGTGAATTATTAAGATGATTATTATAATCCAAATCGCGGCGTAGAATTCTAAATGAATGTTCAGAATCTCTTTCCGCTGTGGGTTTAATTTCCTCAAGTTTTGTGAAATATTTTTTCCCGTCATCCGATAAACCATAGCCACGAAATACTTCTTCGGGAATATTTTTCGGTTTTCGGGTTGAAGCATCGAGAAAAACCCATAATGTATTGGCTGTAATTATCAATTTTGAACTGCTGTTATAAACTTCAAACTCTCTGTTTGCATAAAAATTATTGAAGGATTTGGGAGTTGTGATAATTGTTATTTCTTCACCAAGCTTAGGCAGCGATTCAATATTAACCAACCAGCGGGTCAAAAACCATGCTACTTTGTTTTTATTATAAAATTCAAATCCTAATCCACTGGCATCACTATGGGTTATTGCTAAGTCTTCAAAAAAAACGAAGCAGGCTGGTTACAGACAGCTTGAAGTTATTATCTACGTTATAATAATTCACCGAATATTTTTTTTCAAACATAATGAAAACTCGATTTTTATTTAGCAGGATTAAACTCAGCCGAAAACAAAAATTCTATTTTCATGTTTTCGTCAGGTTTAATTTTCATGTTGATTATTTCATAAACAGCTTTGATTTTTTCCTTTCCGGATTGATCTTTCTTTTTAGGCCTAACTTCAAACAAAACTATTTTATTGCCTTTAAATGTTATTTCCTCCGGTAGATCAACGCTTTGTGACGAACTGACCAGTTTTAGCTTATAATCTACTTCCGAATTGTTTTTTATTTGGATGAATTTTGTTTGTCTGCCTGTAAAGGAAAGTTCCTGTTTATCGAATGAAATGGAATTATCAAAAATCGGACGCAGATATTTTTCGCTACCCATTAAATTGTTTTTCCAATAAACAACAGTACGTTGATTAATGAGAGCATCCTTAATTGCTTCTTCTGATTTGTCTTTCGCAAAAACAAGTGTTTTGGATCGCTGCTCGTGTTCAGCAAAATTAAAATAAAGATTTATCGGGTCGTGAATATCTGAATTGCTCATTATGGTCAGATCATACTTCAGCGCCCATTCAAAAGCTTCGGGATAATAGTCAACATCATTGACAACCTCAATGCCCTTAAGAATTCCGCGCTCGATTAAATCAATGTGTTCCGGATACATTTTAATTTTTCCTTCCTTTAATTGAGCTTTCCAACCCGGATGATTCCAAAAAATAAATGCATTTTGTTTTACTGCTTCAGCAACTGCATCCTGCCATTTATCAGTTTTTAATTTATCTGCGTCATTAATGAAAATAGCGTTCAAATGTCCTGGTGGCATACTGCGTGTAATTTCTGAACCTTTGATTACCGTAATATCTAATTCATCACCGTGTGATTTTGCAATTTCACTTGAACGATTATATCGCAAATTAATATCTTCTTTGTGAGGTGTATATTCAAGGTGGTCAGTAATTGAAATAGCATCTAAACCTTCGCGCCAAGCTTCCTCAGCTCGTACTGTAGGCCAAACATTGCCATCGGAAAATACCGTGTGAATATGAAAATCACATTTTAAAGTTTTATAACCAAGTATGTCAGGTATCTGAATTTCTGTTCGTGCACGTGTTTGAAGATAAATATTTGATACAAATACAAATAAAATTAGGACAATAAAATTTTTCATTTTTTTCTCATTCATGTTGGCAGAATTAATTTTCTCTATTTTGTTTAGTTCATGATTATAATTGGGATGTACAGTGAGGACATCTGGTTGCTTTAATTGAAATTGTTGAGTTACAATAAGGACAAATTTTTATGGCTGGCACTGTTTCTTTTGCTTCGTCTTTTTTTGCGGCAGCATTAAAAGCCTTGATTAACAAAAAAACTGCAAAGGCAACTATTAAGAAATTGATAATTGTATTTAAAAATAATCCATAGCTTAAGATCACAGCTCCTGCACTTTTTGCTGACGCAAGTGTTTCATAAGGTCCGGGGACATTGCCGTTATTTAGCACAATAAACAAATTTGAAAAATCCACATTCCCAATCAGCAAACCTAAAGGCGGCATTAAAACATCATCAACTAATGTTTTAACGATTGCTCCAAAAGCAGCACCGATAATAATTCCAACAGCCATATCAAGTACATTTCCTCTCATAGCAAATTTTTTGAATTCTTTAATCATGGGTTGTCTCCATTTTTATTTTGAAAATTAAAATTCACTTTGCATTAAAATATATTTAATTTTATTATTAAAAAAAAAGATTATTTAACCGGGAATCAGAAAATGAAAGAAGCATTTAAAACTATTTTACTATCATGTTTGATAACATTTCAAATAACAGCACAGGGGAAAGGGCAAATGACAAATTACTTTTTGGAGAAATGGGACACTGAATATTCAACTCCTCCATTTGATATGATCACAATCGATCAATATTTACCGGCTCTTAAGGAAGGCATTAAACTTCATAATGAAGAAATTCGTAAAATTATCGAGAATAAAAATGAGCCCAATTTTACTAATACAATTGAAGCGGTAGAATTTAGCGGAGAGACTCTGTATCGTGTTGAACGTGTGTTTTTCTCAATGAATGAATCAATGACAAATGATGAAATGCAAAATCTTTCAAAACAGATTTCACCGATGCTTTCAAAGCATAATGACGATATTAATCTGAATGAAAAGTCATTTCAAAAAATCAAATCTGTTTATAACAAACAAGACAAATTGAATCTCACTAAAGAACAGTCAATACTGCTTGATAAATATTATAAAAAATTTGTGCGCGGCGGAGCCAATTTATCCGGTAAAGACAAAGAAGAATTCAGAAAAATAAATCAGGAACTTTCTCTCCTCACACTTCAGTTTGGTGAAAATTCTCTGAAAGAAACAAACCGATTTGAATTAGTAATCACCGATAAAAATGACATAGACGGTTTACCAAACAGTGTTATCAGTGCAGCTGCTGAAGAAGCCGAATCACGCGGCAAAAAGGGAAGTTGGGTTTTTACAATTCAAAAACCAAGCATGATTCCTTTTCTTCAATATTCAAGAAAAAGAAATTTGCGCGAATTGTTATATAAAGCATATATAAACAAAGGTGATAACAACAACGAATTTGGCAATAAAGAAATTATAAAAAAAATTACAGCTTTACGGTTAAGAAAGGCAAATTTGCTTGGTTATCCGACTCATGCGCATTTTGTTTTGGATAATCAAATGGCAAAAACCCCCGAGAATGTTTATGATTTGCTTAATAAACTTTGGATGCCGGCGCTTGAAGTTGCCAAACGTGAACGTGATGATATGCAGAAGATGATTTATTCAGAAGGTAATAATTTTAAACTCGAATCCTGGGATTGGTGGTATTATGCAGAGAAAGTAAAAAAAGAAAAATACGATCTCGATGAAGAGCAAATCCGACCTTATTTTAAACTGGAAAATGTTATTAGCGGAGTATTTGGACTTGCAACAAAACTTTTCGGAATTACATTTGAAGAAAGATTTGATATTCCAAAATATCATCCGGATGTAAAAACATTTGAAGTAAAAGACAGCGACGGAAGTCATATTGCAATTCTGTTCACAGACTATTTTCCTCGTAACAGCAAAAGAGCCGGTGCCTGGATGGATGCATTCACAAACCAGCACGTCAGAGACGGAAAATTTATTTATCCGGTTATCTACAATGTCGGCAACTTTTCAAAACCAACTGCGGAAAGCCCGTCTTTATTGAGTGTTGATGAGGTTAGTACTTTGTTTCACGAATTTGGTCACGCCCTGCACGGAATGTTATCAAAATGCAATTATGAAACAACTGGTGGCACAAATACTCCGCGTGATTTTGTTGAATTCCCTTCGCAGGTAATGGAAAACTGGTGTTTGCATCCTGATGTATTAACAAATTATGCATTTCATTATCAGACAAACGAGCCAATGCCTGTTGAATTAATTCAGAAGATTCAGAACTCAAAAAAATTCAATCAGGGATTTGAAAGTGTTGAGTATCTTGCTGCTTCTTTCCTCGATATGGAATGGCACACAATTACAAAGCCTGTTGAAATAAGTGCAGATAAATTTGAAAAGAATTCTTTGGAAAAAATCGGATTAATTCCGGAAATAATTTCAAGATACAGAAGCACATATTTCAATCATATTTTTTCGGGAGATTATTCTGCCGGATATTACAGCTATATCTGGTCTGAAGTTTTGGATGCAGATGCTTTTTCAGCCTTTGTAAACAGCGGCGATGTGTTCAATAAAGATTTGGCTAACAGATATAGGAAATATATTTTGTCTGCCGGAGCTACTGATGACGCAATGGAACTTTATAAAAAATTCCGTGGCTTTGAACCAAAAATTGATGCATTGTTAATTAAACGTGGACTGAATTGATTGTACAAATATGAATATAAAAATTGTCACTCTAAGCAAACCAAAGAGTGACAATTTTTATCGTTTTTAATTATGATTTTTCTTCCCAAACCTGAATTAAAGTAACAATATTTTTCACAGATGCCTGCATATCCTGCAACGAAACAAACTCAGTGATTGCATGAAAATTATGTCCTCCGGCAAAAAGATTTGGTGTCGGTAAGCCCATATAACTTAATCGGGAACCATCTGTTCCGCCTCTGATTGCTGACTGAATAGGTTTGATTCCAAGCCGATTTAAAGATTCAACGGCAAATTCTGTTACCTGCGGATGATCTTGCAAAATATATTTCATATTCCGGTACTGTTCAATAACATCAAACGTGAAAGAGGAACCTGGATATTTTACAATAGTCATTTCACATAAATCTTTAAGAATTTTTTCATACGCTTTTAATTTATCCGCTTCAAAATCTCGGATAATAAATTTCAAAGTTGTCAGCTCTTCGTTGCCATTCATTGAAGTACAGTGAACATAACCTTCTCTTTCTTCGGTGGTTTCCGGAGACAGAGTTTTTTGGGGTAAACTTTCAATTAATGCTGCCGCCACTTTCAGTGAATTTACCATTTTGTTTTTTGCGTATCCGGGATGAACGTTTATTCCCTTTATTTTTATCACAACCGCATCGGCGCTGAATGTTTCGGTTTCAACTTCGCCTCGTGTAGAGCCATCAATTGTATAAGCATATTTAGCACCGAATTTTTCAACATTAAATTTTTCGGTTCCTCTTCCCACTTCTTCATCCGGAGTGAAACAAACTTTTACCGTTCCATGTTTTATCTGTGGATTTTCAACAAGATAATTTATTGCATCCATAATTTCTGCAATGCCCGCTTTATCATCTGCACCAAGCAAAGTAGTTCC
Source organism: Ignavibacteriales bacterium CG_4_9_14_3_um_filter_34_10 (assembly GCA_002790395.1). Taxonomy (GTDB): domain Bacteria; phylum Bacteroidota; class Ignavibacteria; order Ignavibacteriales; family Melioribacteraceae; genus UM-FILTER-34-10. Next base: position 13,964 of record PFVB01000033.1, read on the forward strand.
ATCAGTTGTAATAATATCATGACCAATCATATCAGCCATAGGAGGATTTGTTTCTGGTGAAATAAAGACTGTGCTGTTTTTTTTAAGAAATATTTTTCCGCCCTGATAATTCTTGTTGATTACAGGATTTACATTTTTTCCGCTTACAGCAGGAGATGTGTCAACATGTGAAATAAACCCGATAGTCGGAACACTTTTTGTTGAATTGGATGGAAGAGTAGCAATTACATATCCGTTCTCGTCCATATGTGCATCAGTTAATCCAATTTCTTTTAAATCATTCACCAAAATTTTTGACAATTCGAGCTGTTTGGGGTCGCTTGGAAAAGTCACTGATTCTTCATCTGATTGGGTGTCAATTTTAACGTATCGCAAAAATCTTTCCAGTACCGTGAAGTTATAATTATTATCAAACATGAATTCCTCTATTAATTATTGTTTTTATATTTAAGTATATTGAAATTGAATTTTAATTTCAATGATTTAAGAAATTTAATTTTATGGGGTAATATGAATGTAGTTGAATTAATTAAAAGAAAAAGGGACGGAAATTCTTTATCGAATGTGGAAATTAAATATTTAATTAGCGGAATTACCAAAGGGATTATTCCTGAGTACCAATTCTCCTCCTTTTTAATGGCGGGCTATTTAAAAGGTTTTAACAAATTGGAAACCCACGCACTTACCGAAGCTATGCTTTATAGCGGTAAAGTTATTGATTTGAGAAAAGTTGCTGGAATTAAAATTGACAAACACTCGACTGGTGGAGTTGGCGATAAAACATCATTAATTCTCGCTCCGATTGTTGCGGCTGCAGGTGTGAAAGTGCCAATGATTTCCGGCAGAGGATTGGGACATTCAGGCGGAACTTTGGATAAGCTTGAATCGATTCCAGGTTTTAGAACAAATTTAAGTTTGGCTGAATATAAAAATGTTTTAAAAAAATGCGGTGCGGTTATGATCGGACAGACTAAAGAAATTGCACCCGCTGATAAAATAATTTATTCGTTAAGAGACGTTACAGCAACCGTAGAATCCATTCCGTTAATTACAGCAAGCATTATGAGTAAAAAGCTAGCTGAGGGAATTGACGGGCTTGTGCTTGATATTAAAACCGGAAACGGTGCCTTCATGAAATCATTGAAAGACTCGATGGGTCTTGCGGGTTCGCTGATATCAACGGCAAAATTGTTTAATAAAAAAGTTATTGGGTTCATAACAGATATGAATCAACCGCTTGGAAATTATATAGGAAATTGGTTTGAAGTACTTGAATCTATAAAAGTTTTACAGGGAGAAAAAGTTTCTGATTTATTAGAAGTGACCTTAAACCTTTCCGGAGCTATGATTTATCTGGGCGGGTCTGCCGAGTCAATAAAAGAAGGAGTGGAGATTTCGGAAGAAATGATCAAATCAGGAAAAGCTTTTAACAGGTTTTTAGAAATTGTAAAAAATCAGAATGGTGATGTTGCGGTACTAAAAAACCCTGGTAAATATCCAAAATCAAAATTTACAGAAACTGTTTCAGCCAATAAAAATGGGTTTGTCGCAGCAATTGACACTTACGAAATTGGCATGTGCTCTCTTGAGTTGGGCGCCGGAAGAAGAATAATTACAGATAAAATTGATTTTAAAGCCGGAATTATTCTCAGGAAAAAAATCGGTGATTCAGTTAAATCCGGAGAAACGTTACTGGAATTTTATACTGATAAAAAAGAAGTAATTGATACGATAAAAGAGAGACTTAAAAATTCAATTCAAATCGGAAGAGAAAAAACCAAACGCCAAAAACTCATAAAAAAAATTTTACAATAAAAAGGAGGAAATATGTTTGTAATTATCGCAGTGATTTTAATCGCAGCAAGTTTAATTTTGTATCGAAATTTTAATCGAGTCGGAAGAAAACAGGAGGCTGGTTTTTCATTGATTGGCATTGCTGTAGGAGGACTAATTGTCTTGCTTAATATTTTTACAGTTGTACCTGCAGGAACAGTTGGAGTGGTTGACTTTCTTGGTTATGTAAGCAACACGACATTAAAATCCGGAATTAATATAGTAAATCCTTTGGCAAATGTTGTTTCTTTCAGCATAAAAACACAAGAGCTAAAGGAGATTATGAATGTTCCATCACAAGAAGGACTTGGAGTTCAGCTTGAAATTAGCTTGTTGTTCAAACTTGATCCGGAAAAAGCAAATGATATTTATAAAACCATTGGAGCAACTTATGAGGAAATAATTTTAATACCGCAATTCCGATCTGTAGTGCGAAGTGTTACAGCACGTTTTGAAGCAAAAGCCCTGTATACGGCTTCAAGAGAAAAACTTGCAGGTGAAATCCATGATGAACTGCAAAAAATTGTTGGTCCGAGAGGTATTACAATTGAGGCTGCTGCACTGCGTCAAATAGTTCTTCCAAACAGATTAACCGAATCTATAGAACAAAAATTGCAGGCTGAACAGGAAAGCCAAAGAATGGCATTTATACTTGAAAAAGAAAAACAGGAAGCTGAAAGAAAGAGAATTGAGGCAAAAGGAATTGCAGATTTTCAAGATATCGTATCACGCGGAATAAGTGACCAATTGCTGAAATGGAAAGGAATAGAAGCAACTGAAAAACTTGCTAATTCACAAAACAGTAAAATTGTAATAATCGGCTCGGGTAAAGAGGGGTTGCCTTTAATATTGGGAAACAATTAAAAGAAAAGCGGCAGATAAAAAAATGTTTGCCGCTTATTTTTTCTTCATCATCTTATTCAAATCATCTACGAATTTCTTTGTTTCATTTGCTGAAAAACCTTTTTCTTCCGCTGCATTCTTTAATGATCCCCAAATTGGTTCACCACAGCGAAGGCATCGGATTCCATTCTCACTTAAATAAGTGACGGCTTGTGGTAACACTTTTACCAAATCTTCTATTTCAATTTCTTCAGTTATTTGATTGATCTTTTTCATTTTTAATCCTTTTTTTGCTCGGCAATCCCAATATCAATCCGATTAATCCGCCGTAAAGCGTTGATATATATGGATTGCCTGTTATGGGACAAGTTCCGCTGTAACAGCCGATAAAATGATAGTATGAATACCCACCAAGCAATCCTATTGTAATAAAACTGATTCTTTTAATCCATTGTTTATTCATTTGAGACCTTTTTGCAAAGTTAGATGAAACTGTAATAATTTAGATTCAGTAATTTTTATTTTAAAATACTTAATGTTCTTGCTCTTCAAAATTGCTTTTAATAGTTTTCAAGCAAAGATTTTAAGAATATTTTTGGGAGAGTAGATGGCTGAATATCAAAAACATTTATACATGATAGTTTTTCCAATAAACGCTTTGGTTGCTTCACAACTTGAACCGGAACAATTTGGTGAACACTATACTGTTGGAAGCGCTAAACATTTTAGCGGAAAAGTTATTTTTACCGAGATTGACATTAATTACAGGAATTCTTTTTTTGAGATTGATAAATACCTTGATTTGACGGTTGAATATCCTGATGGAAGTCCTAAAAAAACAAAATTTATTAAATCATATAATGTTCTTGAAAATGTGGAATTAAGTGCTATCAAAAAACTTTTTCTGGTAACTCATAATGGAAAAGTTTTACCGATTGGCCCAGCTGGATATACTGCTTTCAACGAACCCGGTTTAATTCGGATATATCAGGAAATCACTCCGCTTGATACACTTGTTGCTTCTACAAAAGACCAACGCGAGTTTGGTAAATTTATTACGACACAAACGCAATCGAAAGGTGCACCCAAAATATGCTTTACACAAATCGAATTTAATATTGACAGATTTTTGGAAAGTAATAAAACAAAAGAAATTTTTAACATCGAATTGCCTAATGTAAATCCATATCGATTTTACGATTGTATATCAGAATTAAGAGAAAAGCCGGAAAAATTAAACAAAACAATCGGGCTTGGAAGTTTATTGAAAGATATATCCTATAAATTTTTAAGACATGGTTTTTGGTTTTCTTGCGGTGATGAATTGTTGTTTTTCCCTATGCCTTCAAGTTCCGAACTTGAA
>PFVB01000033.1:18107-29908 GCA_002790395.1 Ignavibacteriales bacterium CG_4_9_14_3_um_filter_34_10
CTTCTGATCTTTATTTCTTCAATTTCTTTCTCACAAAAGAAAATTGCTCATGCCGCAAAGATTGATTCAGCCCCAATTATAGATGGTTTTATTAATGAGGAAGTTTGGCAAAATGCAATTCCAATCAACGATTTTACTCAACAGGAACCGAATAATAATTCTCCTGCTTCGCTGCAAACTGAAGTCAGAATTTTGTATGACGAAAAATATTTGTACATATCATTTATGTGCTTTGATGATGAACCGCAAAAAATTGTTGCACGCGAATTAAAGTGGGACGGAAAACTTCGGGGCGATGATAATATTCGACTTCTGATTGACACCTTTAATGATGATAAAACCGCATATTGGTTCTCAACAAATCCTTTGGGAACTCAGAATGATGCATTAATGACGGGCAATGAGATGAGCGGATTCAATGAAGATTGGGATGCGGTTTGGGATGCTGCTTCACAAATATTGGATAATGGCTGGTCAACCGAATTGCGTTTCCCGTTTTCTACTTTCAAGTTTCATGACAGGGAAGAGCAAGTTTGGGGAATTAATTTTCAAAGAGAAATCCGAAGATTTAATGAAGATGATTTGTGGGCTTCCGTTGGACCTAATTTGGGGTTATTTAAAATTTCACAAGCCGGCGATTTGCTTGGATTAAAAGACATTTCTCGCGGAAAGCCAATTTATCTGATGCCATTTTATTCCAGCGGAGTGCAAGTTTCCGCAGGTTCAAAAAAATATGTCAATAAGCCGGGGCTCGATATTAAATATGGAATTACAAAAACTCTTTCGCTTGATATTACTACCAATACTGATTTTGCTCAGGTGGAAGCAGATCGCGCAAGAATTAATCTCAGCCGCTTTCCATTATTCTATCCGGAGAAACGCGATTTTTTTCTTGAGGGTGCTAGGATATTTGATTTTAATTTCGGTGATAGCGACAATCTTTTTTACAGCAGAAGAATCGGAATTAATAACGGAAGGGAAATTCCAATCATCGGCGGAGCAAAACTTGTCGGCAGGATTGATGATTTTGAGATTGGATTAATTGACATGCAGACGACAGGGAAAAATTCTGTTCCATCAACAAATTATTCTGTAGCTCGGTTCAAGTACGATTTGTTCGGCCAGTCAACTGCAGGAATGATGTTTACAAGTAATGTTTCAAAAAAATCTTATAATAATTCTATCGGTGCCGATTTTAATTTTGCTTTTACAGATTTTCTTGATGATCAAAATCTTATTATCCACTTAAATTTAGCCAAGACAAATGAAAACAATGGAAAGGGTGATTCCTGGGCAGGAAATTTTTATATTAATTATCCGAATGATATTATTGATCAATATGCGGCTTACAGATTTTATCAAAACAATTTTAATCCGGCTATGGGTTTTGTTGCCCGCAAAGGGGTGAATGAATATTACTACAAAATTGATATTACTCCGCGTGTAAACTGGAATGGAATTAAAAAACTCAAATTTCGGCCATTCGAAGGTGATTGGGTTTATGATTTTAACAATAAACTTTTAGCAGCCGAGTTTTCATTTACGCCATTTGGTTTTATTACTAATCAAGGCGATAAATTTAATTTTGATATTGAACGAAGTTTTGATTTGCTTGAAGAAGATTTTAATGTTTTTGGGAATACTTATATTAAGTCCGGAAATTACTGGTCAAACATATATAAGCTTGAATTAGAAACCTCTTCGGGCAGAAATATCAGCGGACAAATCGAAACCGCAACAGGTGATTTTTATGGCGGAAAAATTAAATCAATTAGTACTGATTGCTCAGTAACAATCAACAAACATTTATCTCTGTACGGAGATTATCAATACAATTATATAAGTATCAATAAAAATTCTTTTTCAACAAATGAATTTGGTTCTCGGATAACATACAATTTTTCAACAAAAGTAAATTCATCTTTGTTTGCTCAATGGAATAACGAGGCTAATGAAATTCTTCTCAACTATCGAATAAATTGGAAACCGAAAGTTGGCAGTGATGTTTATCTTGTATTGAATCAAATCCTTTCTTCCGAAAATAAAATATCAAACCGTGATTTTGTTATCATCGCAAAAGTTGTCTGGCTGATTACAGTTTGATTTTGTAGATTTCAATCAACTCTTAATAAATCTTCTTATCAATGATAGAAATTAAAAATCTGCATAAAAAATTTCGTGACAAATCAGTGCTGAAAGGAATTGAACTTTCAATTCATGACGGCGAAACCATTGCTATTATTGGTCCGAGCGGATGTGGCAAAAGTGTGCTTCTAAAAAATATTATCCGGCTGCTCGAACCGGATGAAGGGCAGGTGCTGATCGACGGAAAAGATATTTCCGAGCTTAAAAACAAAGACTTATTCAAACTTCGAACAAATTTTGGTTTCCTTTTTCAAGGTGCGGCTTTATTCGATTCAATGACTGTGGAAGAAAATATCAGCCTGCCGCTTACGGAACATTTTTCCAGCATGACAGCAATTGAAATTCAGAAATCTGTTTCGGAAAAACTTGAAATGGTTGAGTTGCCTGGTATTGAAAAATTAAAACCTTCTGAGTTATCGGGTGGAATGAAAAAGAGAGTTGGATTAGCACGTGCTTTAATTACTAATCCAAAATATATTCTTTATGATGAACCTACAACCGGATTGGATCCGATTATGTCAGACTCAATTGATTCTTTAATCGGAGAACTTAGCAACAAGCTTTCTGTAACTTCGATCGTTGTTACTCATGATATGTTTAGCGTAAAAAATGTCGCTCATAAAATCGCGATGATTCATGATGGGAAAATATATTTCCTTGGAACACCAGACGAATTAATTTCTGCCGAGGATAAAGTTATTTCGAACTTCATAAGGAGAACAGGATTTTGAGCAAAACAAGAATCAAATACATTTGTGGTAATTGCGGCTTCGAATCGCTCAAGTGGATTGGCAAATGTCCTTCATGCGATTCGTGGAATTCATTCGCCGAAGAGATTGTAGAGACAAAAAAAAATTCATCTGCAATTACATCAAAAAATGAAGTTGTAAATCTTGTGTCAATCACATCAGCAAACGAATCTCGCATTAAAACAAATGTTGGTGAGTTCGATCGTGTTTTGGGAGGCGGATTAACGCAGGGCTCTGTTGTTTTAATTGGAGGTGATCCGGGAATTGGAAAATCCACTTTGGTACTTCAGTCTGCAGAAAAAATCAGTGGTATTGTTTTGTATGTTACCGGTGAAGAATCTTTGCATCAGATAAAATTACGCGCTGAAAGATTAAAAGTTAATTCGGAAAACATTTTAGTTCTGCCTGAAACAGAATTGGACGTGGTGCTTGCAAAAGTTGATGAGCTAAAACCGACGGTCGTAATTATTGATTCAATACAGACAATTTCAAAAAGTGATTTTGAAAATGCACCCGGCACGGTTACTCAACTTAGAGAATGTACGGCTTTAATTATGCAGTTTGCAAAACAAAAAAACATTCCGTTTATTCTAATCGGTCATGTAACAAAAGAAGGATATATTGCCGGACCAAAAGTGCTCGAACATATTGTTGATACTGTTCTTCAGTTTGAGGGTGAAAGAACAAGTTCATTCCGAATATTGCGTTCGCAGAAAAACCGATTCGGAAGCACGAATGAAATTGGCATTTTTGAAATGCATGATACGGGACTGAAAGAAGTAACAAATCCGAGTGAAATTTTTCTTGGCGAGAGAAACAAAAAAATCACCGGTTCTGTAATAACTGCAAGCATTGAAGGGACACGTCCTGTTCTATTGGAAGTGCAGGCACTTGTAACTCCGTCAAATTTTGGAAATCCGCAAAGAGTAACAACCGGATTTGATTATCGAAGGCTTTCAATTCTGTTGGCAGTGCTTGAAAAAAGAGCAAGATTAAAATTATCTTCAACAAACGTTTTTCTTAATTTAGCAGGTGGATTAAGAATTGATGAACCGGCAATTGATCTTGCTGTTTGCTGTGCAATTGCCTCAAGTATGCTTGATAAACCGGCACCAAGTGAGTTTATTGTAATAGGTGAAGTCGGGCTTGGTGGAGAAATAAGAGCTGTCAGTCATATCGAAAAAAGAATTACAGAAGCCGAAAAACTGGGCTTTAAGAAAGTTCTTCTTCCTTCACAAAATAAAAAATCTATTAAGAGCAGCAGTTTAATAGAAATATCTGCTTGCGATAATGTTTTATCGGCTTTAGAATTATTATTCGATAATGTCAAATCATGATCGTGAAGACTCGGCAACATCAGCCGAAACCAAAAGTCTTCCGCATGATTCACAAGTATATAAACGTTTGTTCTGTCTGATTTCAATTTGTCTTTGCGGCGGAATAATATTATGACAGCCACTGCAAGCCGAGCGATTAACACTTGCAATAGCTTTTCCGTTTAATGCTTTACGGATTCGCATATAAGTGTTATAATCATTTTTCTTTACCTGCTCCACGATTTTAACTCTCTGCTCGGTGAGTTTCAGTTCTTCTTTTTCATTTGCTTTAATGATTTTTTTTAACTCTGCTTCTTTCTCAATAAAATCAACTTTTAATTCTTCAATTTGGGGTTCGAGTTCTTTAATTTCACTTTTCAGTTTAGAAGAAAGATCTTCAAGAGCGGTATTCTCGTTTTGTAATTTATCAACTGTCTCTTCGGTGTGGTCAATTTCTTTTGTGAGTGCATCATATTCTTTGTTATTTCTCACCTGAAATAATTGAGCTTTAAATTTCTTGAGATTTGTTTTAAGCCTTTCAATTTCAGACTCGTTGAATTTCCTTTTTTCTAATGAAGCGGTACGTTCCTCTTCTTTTGAATCAATTTCGTTTTGGATGGCGGTCATCTTTGTGGTTAATTCATTTACTGCAAGCGGTAAATCTCCGCGAAGTTCTTCCAACTCGTCCAGTTGATCGTCTATGAACTGAAGTTTATACAAAGTTGTTAGTCGGTTAATCAATTTATGTCTCCTTTTTTATTAAAAAACTTTATTGGGCTTGTGCTGCCTTTATGTATAATTATTTTAATATTTCTGTCACTAATTTCTTTTTGTAAAACTTTCTTAATTGAATTCAATCCGAAAACTTCGGTTTCAAAATGTCCGGCATCAATAAAAAGTATTTTATTTTCCGCATCCTGAAATGAGTGATATTTAATATCAGCGGTAATAAATGCGTCAGAATTATTTTTTATTGCTTTCTGCAAAAGTTCTGTTCCGCTTCCCCCGCAAACCGCGACTTTTTTTATTGTCTTTGATTTTCCTATTGAATATCTGAAGTTTTTCAGATTTAATTTTTCTGCTGTATATTTTAAAAATTGGTTCACCGATAATTCAGAAGGAAGATTTCCTTTAGCACCAAAACCCGCATTCTCATTTTCGTTTTCAAGTTTGTAAATATCATAAGCCGGCTTTTCGTAAGGATGAACTTCATGCAAAGTTTGAATAACATTATTCAAATTCCATGAATCAACAATAACTTCGAGGCGTAACTCATCGCAAAATTCAAAAACCTCTTTGCTGCCAACTCTTGGATTTGAATTCGATGAACCCAAAAATGTTCCATGACCATCAATGCGGAATGAACACTTTGAATACTCTCCGATGATGCCCGCTCCTGCTGCGAAAAGGCTTTCGCTTACTTTCTCTTCGAATGCTTTTGGGACAAAAGTTACCAGCTTAAATTTATTGTCATTAGATTTTTCCAAGAACTCAATATTTTCAAGTCCAAGTTTTTTTGCAAGTTCAAAACTCACTCCGCCTTTTGTAAAGTCCAGGTTGGTGTGTGCCGAATAAACCGTGATATCATTTTTTATCAACTTTTCAATCAATAACGATTTTTCGTCGTGAGCAAGGTTTATTTTTTTTATCGGGTTAAAAATTATTGGATGATGTGAGATGATGAAATTGCATTTTAGTTTGAGGGCTTGATTTAGTATGTCCATATTCAAATCAACGGTGAGGAAAATGTTAGTTATTTTGTTATTCACATTTCCCACCTGAAGACCGGTGTTGTCCTTTTCCCACGCAATTTGAAGTGGGGCAAATTTTTCAATTTTTTTTATTGTTTCGTTAATCTGCATAATAAAAAAAATGCACCTCTTTTTGAAAGGTGCACTTTAATTTTTTTTAACCTACGAAAGCTAAAAACTTTGGCTTTTTAATATTTCCTGATATAGATGTTATAATTATCATTTTTCCTATCAAAATATAACATTAATAATAAAAAACATCAACCTTTGTTAAAATATTATTTTATTGTAAAAGTGTTTTGGTCTTTAATATACGACAAGAATATTGCTTGTGTCGCTCCATTGAGACAAAAAAAATCTGGACAGTTTATTATTGTTCGATTTCATGCGTGATATTCATAAAAAATACGGCATATCTTTTGTTATTGAAAAGTAAATTTGGAAAGAACAAAAAATTGAAAGAACAAATATTAATTATTGAATCAAATACAGTAGAGCTAAGAAAAATCCGAGAGATATTTTCGAAAGAAGGATTTAACATAATGACTGCTACTGATATTGTTACCGCAAAAGATATAATAGAGAAGATTCCAATAAAATATATTGTGTCCGAAGCATCAATTTATAATCAATTTGATCTAAATCAATCAAAAAATAATCCTGAGGAGAGAGAATGGAAAAAATAAAATATGTAATCAGTATGCTGTTAGTAGTTGTTTTATTAGCTTCTTGCAGCGACAAGAAAAATAATCCGACCGAGCCGGATAATACGGATAATACAATTCAAAATAAAAGCGGGCAGCCAATTCCGGCATTCGAGGGAACAAATGTTGGTGGTGTAATGGCAACAATCAGTTATGAATTTGCATCATTTCCAAGTCTTCCGCCGGTTTCAATAACGATGGGCTTTTCTCAGTTTGGTGACAAGGGAGTGGATGCTGGTGTTGTAACCGTAAATGGTTCTTCGCTTGGAAAAATCACTCAGTCAGGATATACATATTATATGGTACCAGATCCATCAAATCCTTTGGGCACATTAAGCAATGTTTATTTTGATGGAAGTGCACATAATTGGAGCGTGTCAGGTGGAAATGGTGTTCCTGCTTTAAGCGGCGGAGTTACAAGCCCCACTTCATATGATATAATTGCCCCGGCTTCAAACGCAACGGTTTCAGCCGCAAGCGGATTAACGGTAAGTTGGAATGGCGGTAGTTCATCGAAAGTACTTGTTTATTTAATTTCCTTGTCAAGTTCCGGAAAAGCTGTTTTCTCACAAGATTTAGCTGATGATGGTTCTCATACATTTTCAGCTTCTGAAATGGCAGGAATTACCGGGCAGGTAATGATTCAGGTTGTAAAATACAAATACAATGAAATTGCTTCTGGTGGCAAAAGTTATTATGCAGTTGCAGAAATTGTTAAAAGCGTTAATGCAACTATTCAATAATTCCGTGAGAGGATAAACTTTTAAGGGTCCGGCTAAAACGCTCAATTAAACCCTTTTTGAGCATAAATGACATAGAACAAAACCTTTAGCCGGTCCTTAAACTTATAAATAAAACATCTGAATCCATTCTTTTTTTTTTACATCTAAACTACAAAATCTTTTTATTTTTAAAAATAGTTATGTAACTTTGCGTACAATTGAATCAAAGGAATATTATATGAAAAAAATAACAATCCCCCTTTTAAGTTTATTGCTTGTTTTGTTTTTTGGCTGTGCAAATTTAGCAGAAGAAAAATCGCTTAAATGGAGCGATAATCTCGAATCTTCAGTGAAACTTGCAAAGTCGGAAAGTAAATATGTGCTTGTCAATTTCACCGGTTCCGATTGGTGTGTTTGGTGCAAAAAACTAAATGCAGAAGTTTTTTCACAGAAAGAATTTGCTAAATACGCAAATGAAAAATTAGTGCTCGTTAAAATAGATTTCCCACGCTCTATTGAACAAACTGAAGCAACAAAAAAATACAATCAGGATTTGGCTTTCAAATATGGAATTCAAGGATTTCCGACCATTGTGCTTTTAGATAAAAATGGAAATTTGGTTGCAAAAACGGGATATCAACCCGGTGGGGCTGCAAATTATGTAACTCACCTCAGTCAACTGTTTTCACAAAAATAAATTTCATAATTACCCTCTGAAGGGGTTTGATGTTTTTCAAACTCCTTCTCAATTAAAAATTCACGCTCTCTCAATTGACTTTTGTGATTGCATTTGATATTTTGGAAACCAGAAAAACTATAATAGTTTCTTATGAATGATAAATCAAAAATAATCGAATTTTCAACGAATAAATTCTTGAAAGATGGCATTTACAAAACCAGAATGGATGATATCGCCAAAGAATTAAGGATAAGCAAAAAAACTCTTTATAAAAACTTTACCTCAAAGGAAGAATTAGTAAAAGGGATCTTCAATAACTTGAAATTTCAGATGCACTCAAGAATTACTGCAGTTCTTCAGAAAGAATCACCTTCAATTGACAAGTTTATATCCTTAATTGAAATTCTGGGACAATTCGCTTCACGTGTGAATGATAGTGCATTGAATGAACTCAAAATACACTACAATGAAACTTGGAAAGAAATCGAAAGTTTTAGAGAAAATATTTTTATGCGTGAAATGAAAAATGTTTTTGAGCAAGGAAAAAATGAAGGGCTAATAAACGATTTTCCCACAGAAATATTATTAACAATCTATTTGGGTGCAATTCGTGCAGTGATTAACCCTGAGTTTGTTACAAATAATAAATTTACGATGAAAGAAGTAGTTGAACTTACTTTCAAACTATTGATGGAAGGTGCATTGACAAATGGAGGGAAATTACATTTTAGAAAAATTAAAAGTGAGCAAGAAAATGAAATTTTGTAAAACAATTTTAATCAGTATTATTTTCCTTGCATCATCCTGCAGCAAGGTTGACGATAATTTTATTGAAGAGTCAGGAACCATAGAAACAAAAGGTATTATGCTAAGTTCTCAAGTCTTTGGAAAAATTAAAACTATGATCAATGACGAAGGTAGTGAAATCAGCGGCGGCGATACAATTTTAGTAATCGATAAAGAACTTTATGAAATACAATTGCTGCAGGCTAAAGCTGCCGAAAATCTGGCACAGGCACAATATAACTTTTTGCTGAACGGAGCCAGGAAGGAAGACCGAATGCAAGTAGAAGAATTATTAAATCAAGCCGAAACAAATTTTAAATCGGCTTCTATGGATCTTGATAGATTTCACACTTTGTACAACACGCAAAGTATAACAAAAAAACAATTAGAAGATATTGAATCAAGATTTAAGATTACTGAAGCCCAATATAATTCTGCAAAAGCAAACATGGAAAAAATTAACAACATCGCCCGCCCGGAAGAACTTCAACAGGCAAAAGCAAATTTGGAAAGAACTCAAGCCGCAACAGAATTGATCAGGAAAAATTTACGTGACTGTATAGTTATTTCACCAATTGATGGAATTGTAACGAAATGTTTTTTTGAAGAAGGCGAAACGGTTTCACCCATGTCTTCTCTTGTGAAAATATCTAATCTCAGTTTAGTGGAAATGAATGTTTATGTCAATGAAACAAATTTAGGAAAAGTAAAAATTAATCAGAGTGTTGAAGTAAAAATCGATTCATTCCCTGAAAAAACCTACAAAGGAAAGGTTGTTTATACTTCGCCTGAAGCTGAGTTTACTCCAAAAACAATTCAAACGAAGGACGAGCGGACAAAACTGGTTTATAAAGTCAAACTTCAAATCCAAAACCAAAACAATGAGCTGAAATCCGGAATGCCTGCTGATGCTAAAATATTGCTTCACTAAACAATGAATGAGATAATTCGCACGGAAAATTTTTATAAATCTTATGGAAGTATTTCCGCAGTAACCGGAATATCATTCAATGTTTATAAGGGTGAAATGTTTGGTCTTGTTGGACCTGACGGTGCTGGTAAAACAACAACTATAAGAGCATTATGTGGCTTGATAAACCCAACTAGCGGAAAGATCGAGATTTTTTCAAAGAGCATTTCTGAAAGTCGAAAGGAAATTCAAAATTCAATCGGCTATCTTTCTCAAAAATTTAGTCTTTATGGTGATTTGACAATTGATGAGAACATTGAATTTTTTGCAGATATTCATAATGTAGAAAATTTTATAGAAAGCAGGAATGAATTACTTGAATTTACGAGACTGAAACCATTCCGCGATAGATTAGCTGATAAACTTTCCGGAGGGATGAAACAAAAACTTGCTTTGGCATGTAGTTTAATTCATCGCCCAAAAATTCTTTTTCTCGACGAACCAACAACAGGTGTTGATCCCGTTTCCCGCCGTGATTTTTGGAAAATTCTTTCCGGATTATTAAAGGAAGGAATTACAATTTTTATGACTACTCCTTATCTTGATGAAGCGGAAAGGTGCCATAGAGTTGCTCTGATGAACAAAGGAAAAATTCTTGCAATGGATACACCGGTTAATATTAAGCAAAGTATAAACAAAGAAGTCATTGAAATTGTTTGTGAAGATTCCAGAAAAGCATTTAAAGTACTTTTACAATTTGACGGGATTGATTCACAATTGTTTGGCGATAGAATTAATGTTGTTTGTGAAAATTCAAGTGAAATCTTTCGAAAGATTAAAAGTGAGTTTGATATTGCCAACATTAAAATTGAAAGCAGCAGAATCATTTCGCCCTCGCTCGAAAATGTTTTTATCAACAAAATGAAGGAAGTATATTAATTCATGAAATCAGGTTTAGTGGTTTGAATGAATATAAATGCGATTGAAGTAAAAAATCTCACTAAAAAATTTGGTGATTTTGTTTCTGTAGATAACGTTTCATTCAATGTGAAAGAGGGTGAGATATTTGGATTTCTTGGTGCAAATGGCGCAGGAAAATCAACTACCCTCAGAATGCTTTGTGGAATATTATCTCCGACGAGTGGTGATGCGTTAGTTGGCGGCTTCAGTATATCAAATGATCCAGCACTAGTGAAAAAGAATATTGGATATATGTCGCAAAGGTTTTCATTATACAATGATTTAACGGTTGAGGAAAACATAAATTTTTTCGGCGGAATATACGGCTTGTCGGGAAATAAATTTCTGGACAGAAAAAAATGGGTTCTTGCTGCCGCTAATCTTTTGGGCAGAGAAAAAACAATTGCTTCGTCTTTGCCGGGGGGAATAAAACAAAGATTGGCATTGGGAACAGCGGTTATTCATAGACCCGGAATAGTTTTTCTTGATGAACCGACAAGTGGTGTGGATCCAATTTCGCGGAGGAATTTCTGGAATTTGATTAATCAGCTTTCTGAAGAAGGGATTACAATTTTTGTTACAACTCATTATCTTGAAGAAGCCGAATACTGCAACAATATCATTTTAATTGATTCGGGGAAAATAGTTGCCGAAGGAACACCAAAAGAATTAAAGACAAAGCATATAAAAAATGATATTTACGAAATTGAAACTGCCGATGCAGTAAAAGCATTAGAATTATTGGAATTTCAAAATTATGTTGATGAAACAAGTATTTTCGGAAATAATATTCATGTAGCTTTTAATGAAAATCTGGAATCAATTGATAAAGTAAAACAACTTTTTAGTGATGCACGTTTGGAAACCACAAAGATGGAAAAGATTATCCCAACTTTAGAAGATGTGTTCATTCACTTGCTGGATAAGGACAAATGAAGAAAAGATTATTTGCAATTGCCAAAAAAGAAGTGAAGCAATTATTTCGTGACAGGCGAATGATGTTTGTGATTTTTTTCTTTCCGGTTTTTTTGCTTGGCATTTTTGGATATGCCGTAAATTTTGATGTTCATAATATTCAG
>PFVB01000104.1 GCA_002790395.1 Ignavibacteriales bacterium CG_4_9_14_3_um_filter_34_10
TTTCGGAATGACAGAAAATGCAGTCATCCTGACGAATGTCAGGATCTCAAAAGAACGCTGTCATCCTGACGAAGATTCCGAATAAAAGCATTTCGGAATGACAGGAAGTGCTGTTATACTGAGCCCCGTCGAAGTATGTTATACTGACGAATGTCAGAATCTGGATTCCGAATAAAAACATTTCGGAATGACGGAAAGTGCTGTTATACTGAGCCTGTCCAGGTATGTCATCCTGACGAAGATTCCGAATAAAAGCATTTCGGAAAGACAGGAAGTGCTGTTATACTGAGCCCCGTCGAAGTATGTTATACTGACGAATGTCAGAATCTGGATTCCGAATAAAAGCATTTCGGAATGACAGAAAGTGCTGTTATACTGAGCCTGTCGAAGTATGTCATCCTGACGAATGTCAGGATCTCATGGAAATGAGAGATTCCGAATAAAAGCATTTCGGAATGACGGAAAGTACGTCATCCTGACGAATGTCAGGATCTCAAAAGAACGCTGTCATCCTGACGAAGATTCCGAATTCTGATTCCTTTTTCTATGTGATTTATGTTACATGAATTAAAAAATTTTTTTTTCTCAGCACATTTTTTTTTATACTTGCTATCGAAATTTATAATCTTAATCTTAGACCGAGGGACATGTTGTTTTCTAAGATACTATCAAAAATGTTGTCATGTGACTCACCCGGCGAAGCTCTATTTAAAAGCAATGTATAGTTTAGAATGTAAAATGTATAATTGAAAATTGATAAAATCCTTTTTGCATCCTTTGAGTTACTTTGTGGTAAAGAAAATAAAAAATTAACATAAACCACGTAGTGGTTAAATATGTATAGAAAATAAATCCAAAATAAAAAATCAAACTCCGTAGGAGTGATATATTTTTTACTCACACAAATTAACAGTAAATTATCTTTGCGAACATTGCGACCTTTGCGAGAAACAAAATCATTAGTGCTACTTCGTGCATCCTTTGTGATAAAAAAATAATTTAATACATAAAAATGCGTTTGACACAAGAAAACATAATTCTAATTAAAAATTCAGTTAAAGAAATTTTTGACGAAAATTCTAAGATATTCCTCTTTGGCTCGCGTATTGATGATCAGAAAAAAGGCGGAGATATTGATTTGTATATTGAGACTGAAATGAAAAATGATGTACTCCAAAAGAAATTAAAATTAATTAATAGTCTCCATAAAATTTTAGGTGAACAAAAAATTGATATTGTAATCAATAACTTCTCAGGCAATAAATATATTTATGAAGTAGCCAGAAGCGAAGGAATTCAACTTTGAGGAAAGAACAGATAATATTAAAATCAATCTTGGATGAATGTGAAAAACATTTGGATAGAATGAATTTTGCTTATGAAAATATTTCTCATCTGTTCACTGTTGACACAAAAAAAATATCTCAATTAAAAAAAGAAGAAATCACCTTTATCGATCAGTTTATCTATAGATTCTCCAAACTTCAGGATGCATTAGGACAAAAATTATTTAAGACAGTTTTAATTAATCTTGATGAAGAGGTGACTAATAAATCATCGATTGATATTTTCAACAGGTTAGAACAACTTGAGATTATTAAAGACTATGATAAATGGAAGTTATTAAGAGATTTAAGAAATGAACTTGCTCATGAATATGAAGAAGATGAAAGTGAAATGGCTGAGAAGTTAAATTTATTATTTGAAAAAAAAACTGATTTGGAAAAGTATTTTCTGGATATAAAAATTTATACTGATAAAATATTGAAAAAATGAAAACGAATTGCCGCTGCGTCTTCTTTGCGTCCGTTGCAAGAAACATAACCCTTAGAACACTGAACGCTGAAAGCTGAACGCTAATATTGTGTTAAAAGATAATTGTCAAATTTGCTGGAAGCGTAATAAGCTGACAGAGAATCAGCTTTCAGTGAAGCAATGAGATTAGAAAGTGAGTGTTACAAGTTTTAGGGGACTTATAATTTGGCAAAAAAGTCATCAACAGCTGTAAGTTTGACAGCGTTCAGCGTCCAGTAAACAACTAATACATGAACAAATAAACAACTCAACAAATAAACAACTCAAATATTTAATATGCACAAATACAGCTTCGAAAAACTAGAAGTTTGGCAAGATTCAAGAAAAATTATAAGTGAATTATATATAATCACTAAATCATTCCCTGAAGAAGAAAAATTCGGATTAGTCAGTCAAATAAGAAGAGTAGCTTATTCAATTCCTTCGAATATAGTTCACCCAGTCAAATAGTTTTAGATTTTGGAAGATTTCTATTACCCATATGTTCTTAAGAGTTCAGTGGATAATAAATTTTATACTGGCTATACAAAAAATCTAAAACTAAGACCTGCCCCGTTAAATAAAATTTAAGTTGATTATGGTTTTATCTTTATTCATTTAACGGGGTAAAAGCAACATGAAAAAGGATTAGTGGAGTCAACAAAACATCGAAGACCCTTGATTTTAATGGCTTGTTTGAGTCAAGAGGATGCACTGAATAGAGAGAAATATTATGGTAAGCTATTTCTGCATAATCGGCTCAAATCTTACCTGTCCAATGAAATTTAATTTATTTCATTGGGATTTGACGGGGTAAAGAAGGTTCTGCTAGAAAACATGATAAAGAATTAATACAGTTTTTATATGTATCTCTTGGTTCATCTGTCGAAATTGAAACACAGCTATTAATTGCAAAAAATATAAATTATATTAATGATAAAAATTACATCCCGTTGAATAATCTGTTATGTGAAATTTCCAAAATGCTTATTAGTCTTATCCATAAATTAGAAGCAAATAAAAAATCAAACAACTAAACAATTATCTATTCTCAGTTAACTATCAACTAATAACTTAAATTTCTATGAAAAAACTCTACATCGCCGGTCACACGGGTATGGTTGTACGCCTCTTTTTGGCGGAGTTGGCTCAGCAAAAACTATTGATATCTTTATGAAAAACAAAAAACTATACATAGCAGGACACACAGGTATGGTTGGTTCTGCTATAATGCGTAAATACAAATCCGAAGGCTTTACCAACATAATAACTGCCGATTACCCCGGCTTAAACCTTACACGTCAATCAGAAGTTGAAGCCTTTTTCGAAAAAGAAAAGCCTGAGCTTGTAATTGTTGCAGCAGCAAAGGTGGGTGGAATATTAGCAAACAATACATATCGTGCTGAATTTCTTTACGATAACTTAATGATAGAAGCTAATATTATTCATTCCGCATATAAATATGGTGTAGAAAAACTACTATTCTTGGGAAGCTCTTGCATTTATCCCAAAATGGCTCCACAACCACTAAAAGAAGAATATTTACTTTCAAACCACTTAGAATACACAAATGAGCCTTATGCTATTGCCAAAATTGCTGGGATTAAATTGTGTGAAAATTATTACAAACAATATGCATCTAACTTTTTTTCAATTATGCCGACAAACATGTACGGACCACATGACAATTATAACTTAGAAACAAGCCATGTATTACCGGCTCTAATAAGAAAATTCCACGAAGCAAAAATGAAGCAATCAGCGTTCAGCGGACATCAATCAGCAAAAGATTCTGTCGAAGCGAAGCAATCCCAATCAAATTATAACAGTCATTCTGAACTTGTTTCAGAATCTCAAGCAACTAATCCTTCACATTTGCCCGCCACAGCGAAAGCGGAGGAGGGTCAACAAATAAACGAATCAACAGTTGTTCTATGGGGCACCGGCACCCCAAAACGAGAATTTCTCTACGTTGAAGATCTTGCAGACGCAATTTATTATCTAATGAATAAAGTAAATGCATCAGATTTATATGACAATAATTTAACCCATATCAATATTGGAACTGGTGAAGATTTAACAATAGCTGAATTAGCAGAAATAATTAAAAAAGTAGTTGGCTTTGAAGGTAAAGTTGTTTACGATACATCAAAACCCGATGGAACTCCAAGAAAACTAATGGACGTTTCAAGGTTGCACAATCTTGGCTGGAAACATTCAACAAGTCTAGAAGAGGGGATTCGAAAAGCATACAACTGGTTCTTGAAAAGTAATTAGTGACAAGTAACAAGTGACGAGGTTTTGTGAAAAGTCATAGAGATTTGAATGTTTGGCAAAATAGTATTCAATTAGTTACAGAAATTTATACTTTGACTAAAGATTTTCCGAAAGATGAGTTATTTGGTTTAACAAATCAATTACGAAGTGCTTTGGTTTCTATTCCTTCAAATATTGCTGAAGGGGCAGCCAGAAATCATGAAAAAGAATTTATTCAGTTTTTATATATTTCTTTAGGTTCATGTGCTGAAATTGAAACCCAAATGATTATTTCAAAAAATTTAGAATTTATTGATTCACAAACTTTAGAAGTGTTTTTAGGAAAAGTTGCCAATATTAGGAATATGTTAATCGGACTTATTAAAGCAGTAAAAAGTAGTAATAAGTAGCTTGTTACTGGTAACGAGTCACTTGTTACAACTCACTTACACAACAACGGAATTCTACAGATATGAACAAAAAACGTGCTCTAATCACCGGCATAACCGGTCAAGACGGTAGTTACCTAACAGAAATACTCCTTGAAAAAGGTTACGAAGTTCATGGCATGCTTCGCCGTAGTAGTTCTTTTAATACTGGAAGAATTGATCATCTTTACAACAACCCAGAAATTTATAACAAAAGTCTATTTTTACATTATGGCGATCTTGTTGATACAAGCAGCATCCACCGTTTACTCGAAAAAATTGCTCCAGATGAAATATACAATCTTGCGGCTCAAAGTCACGTTAAGGTTTCTTTTGATATTCCGGATTATACGGCTCAAGTTGATGCTCTTGGTACTTTGAGGTTCTTAGACGCAATACGCGAAACTGGTTTAGTTAGGG
>PFVB01000070.1 GCA_002790395.1 Ignavibacteriales bacterium CG_4_9_14_3_um_filter_34_10
TCAGTCTATAATATCAAAGATTGATACAAATGCTGCTGAAGTAAAATTAACCAAAGATGAAAAATTTAGACTTGTAAAACAGATGGAAGAAAATATAAAACATTATAAAAAAGAAATTAACCATTCTTGGTTCATCAAGAAATGGCTTTATAAATCAATGCTAAAACAATACAACTTAATTTTATCAAAATATTTTGAAGACTAAAATGAAAACAAAAAAAATCATTAAAGCTCCACATGGAAATGAATTAAGTTGCAAAGGTTGGATTCAGGAAGCAGCAATGAGAATGCTCATGAATAATCTGGATCCGGAAGTAGCCGAAAATCCTGATGAATTAATCGTATATGGTGGTAAAGGAAAAGCAGCACGAAATTGGGAATCTTACAATGCTATTATTGATTCTCTAAAAAAATTGGAGAACGATGAAACTTTATTAGTTCAATCCGGAAAACCGGTCGGAATTTTTCGCACTCACGAAAATGCCCCACGAGTTATCATTTCTAATTCGATGTTAGTTCCCGATTGGGCTAATTGGGATGAATTCAGAAGACTTGAAAATCTTGGCTTGACAATGTATGGACAGATGACTGCCGGCAGTTGGATTTATATCGGCACTCAAGGAATTCTTCAAGGCACTTATGAGACTTTTGCAGAATGCGCCAGACAATATTTTGGAGGGACATTGTCCGGAAAATTTTTGCTGACAGCCGGACTTGGTGGAATGGGCGGTGCACAGCCGCTTGCAGCAACAATGAACGGAGCGGCTTTTTTAGGAATTGATGTAGATAGGAAGCGAATTGAGAAAAGAATTGAAACAGGTTACGTTGATAGGATGACTGATGATCTTGATGATGCTTTAGAAATTGTTTTGTCAGCTAAATCAAAGAAAGTAGCCATTTCCGTTGGACTTGTTGGAAATGCAGCGAAAATTCTACCTGAGATTCTTCGAAGAAATATTATTCCTGATGTGCTTACAGATCAAACTTCAGCCCATGATACATTAAATGGATACGTTCCAATGGGATTAAAATTTGAAGATGCATTAGTTCTTCGGAAACAAAATCCTGCTGAGTATATCAAAAAAGCCAAAGCAACTATTGTTGAACATGTTAAAGCAATGCTTGAGTTTCAGAAAAGAGGCGCAGTAACATTTGATTATGGAAATAACATCAGAGGCGAAGCAAAAGAAAACGGACTCGAAAATGCATTCGATTTTCCCGGTTTTGTTCCTGCTTTTATTCGTCCCCTTTTCTGTGATGGAAAAGGACCTTTCAGATGGGCTGCCTTATCCGGAAAACCTGAAGATATTTATACAACCGATCAGGCAATCCTTGACGCTTTTCCTGAAAATAAATCTTTAATAAGGTGGATTAAACTTGCTCAACAGAAAGTTCGTTTTCAGGGATTACCCGCAAGAATTTGTTGGCTTGGTTATGGAGAAAGAGCAAAAATGGGTAAATTTTTTAACGAGCTTGTTGCTGATGGAAAAGTTTCTGCACCGATTGTTATTGGGCGAGATCATCTTGATTGCGGTTCTGTTGCATCTCCATATCGCGAAACAGAATCGATGAAAGACGGAAGTGATGCAATTGCTGATTGGCCAATATTGAATGCTTTGCTAAATTCAATTGGTGGTGCGAGTTGGGTTTCTGTTCATCATGGAGGCGGAGTGGGAATTGGAAAATCAATTCATGCGGGAATGGTTGTAGTGGCAGACGGTACCCATGCTGCCGAAGAAAGACTGGAAAGAGTTCTGACTTATGATCCTGGAATGGGAATTATTCGTCATGCCGATGCAGGTTATGAAAGAGCAATTAAAAACGCAAAAGATTTGGGAATAAAAATTCCTATGCTAAAATAAGAAGGAGAATTTTATGAAAATAAAAGTATTAATAGCTGACAAGTTTCCGGAAATTTATATCAAAAAAATAATTGACTCAGGAATTGAAGTAATTTATGAACCAAAACTGGGAGAGAATGACCTACCAAATTCGATTAAGGATATTGAATGTTTGGTTGTGAGATCAACTGTTGTTAATGAGGCAACGATACAAAATTCAAACAAGTTAAACTTAATTATCCGAGCCGGCGCCGGTGTTAATAACATTAATATTTCTGCTGCAAATAAAAAAGGAATTTATGTTTCGAATTGTCCAGGTAAAAATTCAATTGCTGTTGCTGAGCTTGCAATTGGTTTGATGCTGGCTTTGGACAGAAGAATTCCCCACAATGTTGCTGATTTCAAATCAGGCAAATGGAATAAAAGCGAATATTCAAAATCACAAGGTATATTTGGAAAAACACTTGCAATTGTTGGTTATGGTGCAATTGGGAAAGAAGTTGCAAAAAGAGCTCTTGCTTTGGGTATGAAAATTTACGCAAAAGATATTTTCAAAATTGAAGATCCGGGAATAAATGAGTTTTCCGAATTTGAACAAATTTTACCAATAGCAGATGTTATTACTCTTCATCTGCCTCAAACTCAGGAGACGAAAAATTTATTTAACGATAAAATGTTTGCATTACTAAAACCCGGTGCAATACTTATAAATACTTCTCGCCCCGGTGTTATTGATGAAGATGCACTAATCAAAGCCGTAAATGATAAAGGTATAAAAGTGGGTTTGGATGTTTTCAAAGATGAGCCGGAAGGAAAATCAGGAAACGTTTCGTCAAAACTTCAATCTGTTGAAAATATTTACGTTACTCATCATATCGGAGCTTCCACCGAACAAGCACAAAATGCCGTTGCAGAAGAAACTGTAAATATCATTTTGCAGTATATTAATAGTGGTGTTATTGCACACTGGATAAATCATGCGAAAGTAACTGATGTAAAATATCAGCTGATAGTCAAACATTTTGATAAACCTGGAGTCCTTGCTTCAATTTTGGATGTGCTGAAAAGTGGTAACATCAATGTCGAGGAAGTTGAGAATGTAATTTTTGAAGGTGGAATGGTTGCCTGCTGTACAATGAAATTACAATCAAGTGCCTCTGCTGAAATGATAGAAGAAATACAGAGAAATCCAAATGTGATTTCTTATTCGCACACTTCATTAAATTAAAATAACAAAGCCTTTGTAATTTGCAAAGGCTTTATTATTCCACAAAATTGGGCTCGATAATGTCTTGAATAATTCCATGATAATATGGTAGACGAAGTAATTCAATCAGTCCCATATTCTCATTCTCAGTCATATCAAAATAAACTGAATTCAGGTTATCTTTGTAAACCTGCCGAAGGTTTGAATTAAAATTAGTGCCATTAAAAATTTCATCAGTATTTTTTTCAAATGAATCATCGATGAAATTTAATTCCTTGTCTATAGTTTTAATAATCTCTGAATCTTTTGAAGCAAAGATAAAATTAACATACGGAAATTCGATAAATTCTGCTACATGATCAGCAAAGCTTATTCCATTTTGGGAAATTTGATAATCATAATTTTCTCTGCCGGAAATGAGATAATTTTTATCTTCAAAATTCAAATCACCGGAATCAAGAATAAATTCCGGTTCAAAGTTGTATTTCTCTTTTAACAAAATCTTCGAAAGAATAACTTCATTCTTTGTGATATCACCACGCAAATAAATTGATTTCACCTCATGCTTACCCGGAACAAAATAAAGATATGCATTAGATAAATTGCCGTCAAAAGCAATTCCGAATTTTTTCGAAACAAATATTTTGCTATTCCCGATTAAATCAAAAGATGGGATGATACCCGCGTCAACTTCATCATTATTAATATTTTTGATTATTAATGCAGATGGCATGAAAACAATATTATGATTTCTAACCAACTTAAATGAAATAAAACTTGAGAATATATTTTGGGGAAATGCGATTTTCATAAAATTACTGTCAACCAGCATAAACTGATTGACAGTCACAAACTATCTAATATTTTTATCTTTGATTCTTGCAGCTTTACCGGATAGATTTCTTAAATAATAAAGTTTAGCACGTCTAACTTTACCTTCACGAACCAATTCAATTTTAGCAACCTTTGGTGAATTGAAAGGAAAAATCCTTTCTACACCAACGCCGCTGGCAACCTTTCTTACAGTAAATGATTTGCTTGCCCCATCACCTCTGATAGAAATAACATCACCCTCAAACGGCTGAATACGTTCTTTGTCGCCTTCAATTACTCTCACATGAACTCGAACTTTATCTCCGGGTCTGAATGCTGGATAATCTGTCTTTGTCTGTTCCAACATTATTTCGTTAATTTTACTCATAATTTACTCCAATGAATTTATTTTTTTCCAATTATTTGTCATTTTTATTGATTGTTCTTCTTTCCATTCTTTAATTAATTTATCATTCCCTGATAAAAGCACATCCGGCACTTTCATTCCACGATAGACTGGAGGCCTGGTATAATACGGAGCTTCAACTTTAGCCTCGTCAATCAAAGAATCATTCAATGCTGATTCACTATCATTAAGTACACCAGGAATTAACCTGACAATTGAATCAATAATTATTAAAGCTGGAAGCTCACCGCCGCTTAAAACATAGTTCCCAATTGAAATTTCTTCAGTAACAAATCTTTCTCTTACACGATCATCAACACCTTTATAATGTCCTGCAAGAATCATTATGTTTTCATAAAGACATATTCTTTTTGCATCCGTTTGCTTATATACTTTACCTTTTGGAGAAGTAAGAATAATTGTCTGATATTGTCTTTCTAGTTGAAGTTTCTCAATACATAAAAAAAATGGTTCGGGTTTTAGAAGCATTCCCGGACCGCCGGAATATGGTTTATCATCAATCTGCTTATGCTTGTCGAATGCATAGTCACGCAAATTGTGAATAAATATTTCAACTTTTTTTTTGTCCTGTGCCCGCTTCATGATACTTGTATTAAGTGGGCTTAAAAGACTATCCGGTACGGCAGATATAATATCAACTCGCATTAAAAAATTTCCGAAGGATTTTTTTTCAG
>PFVB01000006.1 GCA_002790395.1 Ignavibacteriales bacterium CG_4_9_14_3_um_filter_34_10
TTTTAACGCTGCCTCCGTCTGTGAATTTTATGGCATTGTTAATAATGTTATCGACTATTTGATTAAGCATAAATTCATCAGCCAAGATTGAGTCGCATTTGCTCTGATTTGTGTATTCAAATTTAATATTCTTTTCCTTCGCATAATTTTTATTCTTATCAAAAATTGAATAAAAAATATCCGAAAAAAAATCCAATTCCTGTGGATTAAACCTGAATGTGTTTGTCAATATTTCTGACATGTTCAACATCAGATCAACTGTTCTAATTACTCTGTCTCCGCCTCTGTTTATTACTTCAAACCCGGTCATTAAATCTGCAGGAATATGTTCTTTGAGGTCTTCTCTTATCATACTTGCAAAACTTAAAATCGCACTTAATGGAGTTCTGATTTCGTGGGAAACCTGATTAAGAAAAATTTCTTTCATTTGCGAAGTCATATTCTGCGACTGAATCAGTTCGTTTTTTAATTTTTCTTTCTCAGTTCTGAACTTCGAATTAAGTTGTTCGAAAATGATTTTTGTGGTATCTATTTTTACAAATGAATGAGTATCATCAAACTTTTGGATCGATATCTTTATCTTGTCACTATAATCAAAATGGTTTATTAATTTACAATCAAATGAAAAGTTTTCATGTTTGTCATTCAGATTTGATATCAGAAAATTTGTAAGTTCCAATTTATTTTCTGAGAAATCAGCAAGAAAAGTTGCAAAATATTTTTCGGATATTTCAGAAGAATCCAGTTGAAAAAATTCATTTGCAGCGGAATTAATGAACTTAATTCTTCCTTTCTCCAGAATGATAACTGGTTCACTAAAAAAATCTATTATTTTTAAAATATCAAAAAAATTCATTTAAGTTAAATTTATTATCTCTTTTTATTAAAACAAACCTTTATGTATAATTTATTGGAATAAAATTAAAAACATTAAGAAGCAGTTGAAGATTTATAAACAAATGAGCAATATTATTACGCTATAAAATTGGCAAAGTAAAAATAAATTTGCTCCCTTTTCCTTGTTTGCTTTCAACCCAAATATTCCCATTGTTTTTTTCAATAAATTCCTTACATAGAATTAATCCGAGTCCTGTACCATCTTCATTTTTCGTGCCTGGAGTTGAATAGTTCCGATCCAAAGAAAAAATATTTGACAGCAATGATTCTTCTATCCCGATTCCATTATCCTCTATAACAATTTTAACCTGAACATCACCAATTTCACTGGATAGTGAAACAAGCCCTTCTTCGTTAGTGAATTTTATTGCATTAGTCAAAAGATTACGGATAACGGTTTTAATCATTTCTCGATCTGCAAAAACATGGAGATTAGCGGGGACAAGATTCTGGACAGTGATTTTTTTTGAGAGCGATGCAGTTGAAGTAAGTGTTAATATTTCTTCAATTATTGTGTATATATCAAATTTTGATGGCTCAATTTTTAATCTGCCGGTTTGAGAACGAGACCACTGCAGAAGGTTTTCGAGCAATTGATAAGCACTCTTTGATGTTTTTCTCAACTGACTTATGTATTCAAGAATTTCCTCGTCTTTCATCTCATAATAATCTTCCAATAATGCTTCAGTCAATCCGAGTAAAGTTATAAACGGATTTTTTAAGTCGTGGGCAATGATTGAGAAAAATTTATCTTTTGAAGAATTGATCTTTTTTAATTCATCAGCATATTCCTCAAGTTTTCTTTCGGCCATTTTTCGGGCTTGAATATTAATTATACAGCCGATAATCCCGACTACTTTATTGTCATAATTTTTAAAATTAGCCTGATGAAAAATCGTTTCAATTTTGTTATTACCATTGACGTTTAACAACGCTTCAAATGTCTGAATTCCATCACTGTTTTGTAAAATTTTATTCTGGTTGCTCAAAATCTCGCATAACTCAGGATTGAATAAATCCATGCTTTTTTTGCCAACAATTTCTGCTCTGCTTTTATTTATCAATCGGCAAAAATCATCATTGCACCCTTGAAATACTTGGTTCTGATCCTGATAATAAACTGCGATCGGCAGAGTATTCACCAAAACTTCGAGGAATTTCAAATTATCACCCAAAGCGTTTTCTGCTTCTTTTTGTTTTGTAATATCCGTCAGGATGCAAAAAATACCTGTGATTTCAGAATTTTTGTTTTTCAAAGGAATTTTAGTAATTAAGGCATAAGTAATTGAATTATCAAACCATTGCTCAATCTGTTCGGTCTCAATAATTGGTTTTGAGTTTTTTATTATTTCAAGTTCACTGTTTTTAACTATATCGTAATAATTTTTACTAAAAAATGCCTCATCAGTTTTGCCAATAATTTCATCCTGATTACTTATTCCAAATCTTTTTAAAGTTGATTTGTTTGCAAGAATATATCGCAAACCGGCATCTTTTATATAAACTGCTTGCGGGAAAAAATTTAACATTGGAATAATTGATTTTTCCGCAAAATCAAAATTTATACTGTCAATATTTAACAAATCCACGTTAGGGAGTGAACCTGAAATATTTTTTGAGTCACTCGTTTTATTTTTCATATTATTTTATCTCAATTACTGGTAAAAATTAGTAAATACTTTTTAAATGTGCATAAAAATATCCAGTTAATTATAAACTTTTTTCATCTTTATCCGATAATAAAAGAAAAGTTTTTATTAATTAGCACTTTGGAAGAAAATATGGAAACAGCGATTGTAAACAAAAATGAAAATGATGAAATCCTCCAATTAGTAAGCTTTAAAATCGGTTCGGAAGAATTTGGAGTGGATATTCTTAAAGTTCAGGAAATAAACAGAATGCTACAAATTACCAAAGTTCCCAACACGCCGGACTTTATTGAAGGTGTTATTAACCTTCGTGGACGGGTTATTCCTGTAATTGATTTAAGAGTTAAACTCAATATGACCAAAAAGGAGCATGATAAGCAAACCAGGATTATCGTTGTTGAACTTGAAGATAAAACAGTTGGATTTTTAGTGGACGAAGTAAGTGAAGTATTGAGAATTCCAAAATCGATTACAGAAGCTCCACCTGAATTAGTTGCAAATGTAAATTCAGAATATATAACTGCGGTTGGTAAACTCGAAGATCGTTTAATTATTCTTCTTGATCTGGAAAAGGCACTCACACTTCAAGAAAAAGCAGAGTTAGAAGTAGTATAAATCTACATTTTGAAAAATGTTTTTATTTTGTGAATCATCTCTTTCACAAAAGAAGATGATTGTTTATCATATTCATCTTGCATCATAATATTTTTAAACTTGCGTTCAGCAATTGTTTTTCCCAATTCTTCCACCAATTCGGATCGCGACTGCAATATTCCCTGAAGTATGTCTTTTGTAATTTCATACACCAAAGATTCTGAAACAGTTACAACATCAGCCGATCTGTGCTCGCCGGTCAATAAAGACATTTCCCCAAAGAAACTACCCGGAGTAAGTTGAGCTACTTTAATTCTTTTTTTATCTTCATTTGTAATAAAAACATCAAGCAAACCTTCAACTAAAATAAACATTGAATCACCTGAATCTCCTTCGGTAATTATTTTAGAATTCTTTGTAAATAGTTTTTGTCTTAATGATTTATTAATTGATAAGATTTCTTCTGGTGTCAGCACCTTGAATAATTCAAGATTGAATAAAATATCTCTGCTTGGCTCGGCAGTTTTTTTCTCAAATTCATTTTTATCAACATTAATAGTGTAATTAATGGATTTTGTATAGTTGAGGTTAATTCCGACTTTAGAAAAATGCATATAAAGATTTTTATTCAAGATGTCATTTGCCTCATCCGGAGTAAGTTGTTTGAAAGGCAGAATCCAATATTTGATTTTATATTCAGTAGTATAATCATGAAATCGTTGAACGAAAACTTTTGGCTCCGGTTCTTTCAGGAAACCATCATTATTCAGAGTTTGCATTACGGCAGCAAAAATAATTCTTTTAGCGCGTTCCGGATCAACATCCGAACTTATTAAAATTTTATTATCAAACTCTATCCCATTGACTTTTGAATAATTTATCAATTGATAAGCTTCGAGGGCTGACTTTGCATATGAAATATAAAGATTGCTCTCAGTTTTAATTTGCATCGTTTTGCGTTTAATATCAACAACTTCTCCAATAATGCTATTATTTGATCGTAAATCTTTAATCTCAATCCAATCGCCAACCGAATAAGGTTTGCTTAATGATAATTTTTTGCCGGAAAAACTCGGGAAGATATTTTTGAAGATCAACATTATGATAAATGAAAGGATGAAAATAGTTATGTAAAATGAAAATCCGCGAAGATGAAGTACAGTTAAAAACCAGCCAACAGTTGCAATACCGCAAAGAGTGGAATGAACAAGATTAATTAGAAATGTACTATCTTTTTTGGTCCCTTCTAGTGGTTGCTTTATGAAAACATCAACAAGGTTTACAATAAATAAATAACCTAAAGTCCATGCAATTATGCCTACAAAATAGTAAAAATACAGTTTGATTAATTCCCACAATCCTGAAAAAGTATCCAAATTTGCTTCCTTTGGAGAAACACTTTCTTGAAGTGAAAACAGTAAAATAAGACTGAGCACAAAATAAAAACCAAATCTTAATATTTTAGTTTTGTTGCTTTGCATAGTTCCCTCAAAATAACTTAAGTTTTCAGTTGTAATTTACCTATTAATCAACAAGTATTGCAAGCGGTAAAAGGTAAAAGCATTTAAATTTTTCTGCGGAGACAGTATTAAAGATATTCCAAAGAAGTAAATAATTATTGTATTATTGTTCAATCATCAAGTAGTAAGAAATATTAAGAATGAATTGCTTCAATTTTCTCAATCCTTTTTGCTCTTTTGAATACTTCCA
>PFVB01000016.1:0-15658 GCA_002790395.1 Ignavibacteriales bacterium CG_4_9_14_3_um_filter_34_10
ATCGACAAGGACTTCAAGCAGGAAAGATTAAAGATGATGGGACTCCTGATTCGCCAAATCAGGACAAATACAGAATCTATAAAATTAGGAAAGATTGGAAGACTTACGAAGGTGACGATAAAGAGCAATATACAACTGATTATAATGAATGGCCAGTTGAAGATGGTGCTCCATGGGTTGATGTTGATGGCGATGGTGTTTTTACTAGAGGTGTTGATGAGCCTGAGTTTATTGGTGATGAAGTGCTTTGGTCTGTTTCTAATGATATGGATCCGGCTAAAACGGTTTTTCTTTATGGAACCCAACCATTTGGTTTGGAAATTCAAGCTACTGTCTTCGGATTTAACAGAACCGGTGATTTAGGCGATATGGTATTCAAAAAATATAAGTTTATCAATAAAGGTTCTAACAATGTTGATTCAATGATAGTTGGTTATTGGTCTGATACTGATCTTGGTTTTGCTGGTGATGATTTTACCGGTTGTGACATAGATCTGAGTTTGGGATATACTTGGAATGGCGATAATAATGATAATGATAATTATGGACCTAATCCTCCAGCTATTGGTTATGACTTCTTCCAAGGTCCTATTGTGAAGGGAGAACCTACGGACAAAGCAAAATTTCTTGGTAAATGGAAAGATGGTTACAAGAATCTTCCTATGACTGCTTTTGCATTTTATATTAATGGTGATCCAATTTATGTTGATCCTACTTTGGGTCAGGCTTCCGGTGCAAAACAGATGTACTTGTATTTGAAAGGTAAAGTTTGGGATGGCTCTTCATTTATCGATCCTTGGACGAAACAACCTACAAGATTTGTTCTGACTGGTGATCCGGTTACAGGACAAGGCTGGTATGAAGGCAAAGGTTGGCCTGGTGGGAAAGATCCGGATGACAGAAGACATCTTATGTCTTCAGGTCCTTTCACTATGGCTCCGGGTGATACACAGGAAGTCGTTGTCGGTTTGGTAATTGGTCGTAGCAGCAGTAACGTTAGATCTGTAAAAGAGCTGAAGCTTAAAGATGCAGCTGCTCAGTTTGCTTACGATGCTGATTTTAATATTCCGCCTGCTCCTCCTGCACCAAAGTTCACAACTTATACTGAAGATAATTCTGTTACATTGTGGTGGGATCAAAATTCTGAGGATTATAATAACGATTATTATAAATTCGAAGGTTACCGAATATGGCAATTCAGAAATCTCAGAGGCGACGATCCTCAGGTTGTAGCTACTTATGATGTTCCAAGTGATGGTTACGGAATTATTGAGGATTTGATTGTTGTTAATGGTGAGCGAGTTAAAGCTCCTGTAGTTTTTGGTGATGATAACACAGGATTAGTCAGAAATATGACTGTGGGAACAAGTTCTTACACCAACGGAGAATTGATTCCAGGCAGTCCATATTATTTTGCAATAACAGCTTACGGTGTTGCAAAGCTAAGTACTACTACTCCTGCCTTCCTCGAAAGTGTTCCAAATATTGTGGAATTAATTCCGGGTAGAGTTGATATTGACGATAATATTCCTACAAAACGAGGAGATTTCCTCGAGGTTACTCAAGTTCAGGGTAATGGTGATGCAAGCACATTTGTTGAAGTTGTAGATCCTGCTTCATTAACAGGTGCTGTTTACGAAATAGTTGTTGATTCTACGGTTGTTAATGACACTACCGGTGCAAAAGATGTTAGTTTTAGTATTAAAAATAAAACCTCAAATGATCTTCTTTATGATAAATCAAGAGAATTTGAAGTTTCGACAAGTGGTTTAAAAGTAAAAGAAGGAATTAAAGTTGCATTTAGTAATATTGGGCTTGATTCCTTGAAAGGCGGATTATCACGTGTCCAGAAAATTGATGAAATCAAAGGACCGAATGGTGTTCCGATTCTTGAACCAATTGATGTTTATAGTCAACTTAATTCAACAAAGAAATGGACTATCATTGGTAAAGGAACAAAAGGTAAAATATCATTAGATGTTAAGAAACCTGTTGATGATGGTCTACAATATAAGACTCTTGAAATTCGTTTTACCGGTACTTCTCCTTATTATCTTTCAGGGTATAAAACCGGTACACCGCAGACCATATTTAAGAAAGAAGACTCATTAGCTCTTGGAACACTGCCTTTCCAAATTTGGGATTTAGGAAATGATGTAACAAATCCAGCAGATGATAAGCGGTTAGTATTAAAAATTCTGGACTTTTCAAGAAAAGGACTTGTAACTGACTCAACCAAAGCAATTGATGATAGAAAATGGACAAAGTTGGCAAATGGTGAATGGGAACAAGTATATGCATTTGATACAACCGTAACTTGTTTTTATGGTGCTGATGGTAGTTTGCCTCCCACTTCAGGTCCAACGTTAAAAGACGCGGATTTTGTATTAGCCTTTATGGTATTTAAGGGAGATGAGCCTGCTGCAGGAACTGTACTGAGAGTTGATACGTACAAACCTCTTGCTCAAGGTGATGTTTTTTCATTTACAGCTCCAAAAGCTAATTTCAATGATAAAGCGTTAGCTAAGAAAAATCTTAATAAAATTTCAGTTTATCCAAATCCATATTTTGGTTCTAATAATCTTGAAACTGATAAGTACAGAAGATTTGTTCGTTTTACTGGCTTACCAAAAGAAGCAATAATTAGAATTTTTTCTCTTTCAGGTGTCTTTATTAATAAACTTGAAAAAGATGGATTTGATCAATACGTAGATTGGAATTTGCAAAATGAAAGCGGTCTGCCTGTTGCTAGTGGTATTTATATCGCATATATTGATATGCCAGGTGTAGGTACAAAAACTATGAAAATTGCTGTCATTATAGAACAACAATACATTGACAGGATATAATTTATAAGGGAGGCATTGCTTCCCCTATAAAACTTATGATGAAAAATTATAAAGGAGAGTCATAAAGATGTTAAATAAAATATTTATAAAATCAGTTGTACTTTTTCTCTTTATAGCTTTAACATTTGATGTGTTTGCTGGTGGTGGAAGGAGAAATGGTACTGCAGGTGCACAGGAGTTATTGATTCCTGTCAGTGCAAGAGGCTTGGCATTAAGCGGCGCCTATACTGCTGGAATTGAAGGTATTGATGCAATGTTCTACAATCCCGCCGGAGTTGGTGCAAGTTCAAATAGTGTAGATGCCATGTTTTCTTATATGAACTATATTGCCGATATTGGAAATTCATTCGCTGCTTTGGCTGTGAATTTTGAAGGCTTTGGTTCATTAGGCTTAAGTTTTAGAACTCTTGATTTTGGTGATATTCCTGTTACAACAGAAGCTGATCCATATGGAACAGGGGCAACATATTCCCCAGCGTTTGTTATTGCAGGTGTCACTTATGCTAATGCAATTACAGATAGAATCAGAGTTGGCGTCAACATTAATTTGATTTCTGAGCAGATTATGTCAACTAGTGCTTCCGGTTTTGCGTTTGATGCGGGAGTTCAATATAAAAACATGGCTAATATTGACGGTTTGATGTTTGGCATTGCTTTAAAGAATCTTGGTGCTAAAATGAGATATGATGGCGCTAACCTTCTTAGAAAAGCAAATGAGGATCAAGACGTTACGCCTCGTGGATTACAGTTCTACAAAATAAGTGCAGCAGAATTTGAATTGCCTTCACAATTGGAAATAGGATTGGCATACGAGGCAAAATTTGCTGATGCATTAAAGGGAATTTTAGCTACTTCTTTCCAAAATAATAACTTTAGTCATGATGAGTATAAAGTTGCAGGTGAACTTACGTATGACGATTTCTTATTCATTCGTGCAGGTTATACACAGGTAAACGAAAATACTGACAACACCGATCAATATCTCTATGGACCAACCTTTGGTGTTGGTTTGAAGGTTTATAGCGGCGTTAATATTACTGTTGATTATGCTTATCGTGCTGTCGATTATTTTAATGCTAACCACATGTTCAGTGTGAAACTTGGATTCTAATTTTTACTATAATTAATCACAAAAAAAGGTTGAGCAATCAGCCTTTTTTTGTTTTGGAGAGAAAATGCGATTTCTAAATTCAATTTTGGTTCTGCTTGTTATTTCTGTTCAGGTTTATTCCCAAGAAAATAAATTGAAATTCGATTATGATTATGCTGTTTTCAAGAATGATCAAAAATCGGTTCGTCTGGAGTTTTATTATTCATTTTATCAGCCGGCAATGACAAAAATACTGCGTGATAATAAGCTGATAACAGTTGGTAATTTATTTATTAAAGTGTTCGACGGCGACACTAATCTTGTGGACTCAAAGAACGGCAGGATTGAATCGGTTTATGATTCGAGTGCTGTCCAGCAAATTTTAATTGGAAAATTAGAATTTCTTCTCCCTATTAATAAGTATAAAATATCAGTTTATGCTAATGATGAATATGACTCAACACTCAGCAATTATTCAGAGACTGAACTGAATGCAAATTCTTTCTTGAATTCAAAGCTCTCAGTAAGTGATATTCAGCTTGCAAATCAAATTGAAAAATCGAGCGATGAATCGTCCATTTTTTATAAAAGCACTCTCGAAGTAGAGCCCAATCCGACAAAAGTTTTTTCATACCAATATCCGGTGATGTTTTATTATTTGGAATATTATAATGTTAAAAATAATATTACCGCAGATTATTCAATTGTAAATTCAACAGGCAAAACTTTCTTCACTAAGTCAAAACAATTTCCGGCAAATGAAAATTCTTTGGTCGATGTTGGCTCGGTTAAAATTTCTGACTTTCCTTCAGGAATTTATTCTTTGACTATAAAAATAAACGATAAGTCAACATCTGCTGAAACCAAAAAGAAATTTTTTGTTTTTAATCCTAATAAATTGGATACATTAACAACAAATCAGAATGCTAATGGAAATGATTTGCAGTCTGAGTTTTTTGGACTTTCTGAAGAGGAACTAAATTTGCTTTTCAGAAAATCGAATTATGTTGCTAATGAAAAAGACAAAAAAGATTGGAAAAAATTAACGACTCCCGAGGCAAAAAAGAATTTCTTAATTGAATTCTGGAGAGTGCGGGATGAAAATCCAATAACTCCAATCAATGAAACAAAGATTGAATATTTTAATCGTGTTGATTATGCTCAGCAAAAATTTGCGGCTCTTTCACAAAAAGAAGGATGGAAAACTGATCGCGGCAGAGTTTATATTGTATATGGCAAACCAAACGAAATTGAACGTTACCCAAATGAAAGTGATTCTAAACCATACGAAATATGGCGGTATGAAGCAATAGAAGGCGGAGTTATATTTGTTTTTGCTGATCAGTCAGGTTACTCGGATTACAGATTAATTCATTCAACAAAAAGAGGTGAATTCAACAATCCTGACTGGCAAAAACAACTGAACTGATGGATCAATAAAATTCGTATCTGTAAAAAACATGTAATTCTGGTTTTCCAATTCCTGAAACATGAACTTTTGTCTTGATTAACCCTTTCGAATTATAGAAATAATCAAATCGTCTTTGCGGTCCTACACCGATAATCGAATGGTGTTCCTTTACAATTTTTCCGTTTGCGTAGTCATATTTCATTACATAGTCACGGTCAATAATTTCAGTAACTTTATCATTTTCGTATTTAATTTCAAACACGGATTTTGTTGAAATTCCTGTCGTTGATTTTGTTTCCTTTATCAGTCTGTTTTGTTTGTCATATTCATAAATTGTTCCAGCTGTCAAAGTCCCCGACCTGTCAAATTCTTTCTTACGATATAAGTTTTTAAGTTTGTATTCATATACCGTTTTTGAAATTTGATTGCCTTTTGGGTCTAATGTTACCGTTTCAACAGCAAATTTGTTTTTGTCATATTTGACTATCGTTGAGTTGAAATCTTTGGACTTATAATTATATTCTTTGAATTCAGTTTCATCCATGTTGTCATCAAAGGATATAATTTCTTCTGCGATCTTCTCATCATATGAATTCTTTGAAACGCTTCTGGAAAGTATTCCATGTTTGTATTCATATCTCCAGTCAGAAAAAACTCTTCCTGTTGAAAGATACTGAATTCTCTGCTCGATTCTTCCATTGCGGTTAAAAAATAATTTCTCAGCAAGATAAGTGGCTGTGTCAAGTTTGCCAAAATTATTATATAACTTGGAGTATGTTGTTCTGGTTTTGACGCCTGATTTTCCTGCCTTTTGCTCTTCTATATTATCGACAGAGAGAAGAGTTTTGTCCCATGGTTTGGGTTTACGGGCACTTAAATCATCATCGCTGCATTTGCAACTCCAAAAAAGAAAATTGGTAAATACTGTAAAAACTATCAAAATTATTTTTGGTGTTAAATTTTTTTCCATATCTGTTTTTTTGTTTTTGGTTATGCAAATTTAATGATTTTTCATTTAGTATTAATTTATCAATGCTCAAATTCTTTGCGATTTTTTAATTATTTTTGAAAAGCAAAATAATATCGTTAAAGGAAAAAATGTGTTGTCTGAAAAACTGAATTTTACTGAAAAAATCAAAAAACTCTGGCTGAATTATTTTGATGAATCCGAGACTAAAATATTGTTTTGGATTTTGTTTGTCGGATTCTTATTGCGGTTACTGTTTGTTATCGAAACTCAGAATTCGCCATTCATTCAAAATTTATTCTCTGATTCCAAAATTTATAATAATTATGCTGTAAATATTGTCCAGAGCAACAACTGGATTGGCGACAAAGTCTTTTTCATGTCTCCGGTTTATCCGTATTTTCTTGCAGTTACTTATAAGATTTTTGGACAGTCGCTTTATGTGGTCAGATTAATTCAGATTTTTGTTTCATCACTTACAATACTTATAGCATTTCTAATTGGCAGAAAACTGTTTTCCAAATTTGCCGGTTATCTTTCAGCAGGAATGTTTTCGGTTTACTCGACCTTAATTTTTTACTCCGGAATAATTCTTTCAGAAACTTTGCAGGTGTTTGTTTCTTCTTTGTTGATTTTGTTTTTAATCAGTGACTTCAAAGACGCTTCAAAAAAATGGTTTGTGGTTGGAATCTTTTTGGGAATTTTAGCTTTATTCAGAGCAAACATTTTGCTCTTTGGTTTTATATTGTTTTTTTATCAGGTTTATAAATTATTTAAGAATAAAGACAATTCAGATTTTTCATTCAAATCTGTTTCATTGTTCTTGCTTGGTATGATTATTATAATTGCCCCGATAACATTGAGGAATTATATTGTCGAAAAAGATTTTGTACTTCTTACCTCAAACGGCGGAATAAATTTTTATATCGGGAACAATGCAAATTCAATCGGAGTTTTTGTTACTCCAAAAGATTTTAATTTCTCCACAGATATGGCAGGTGAAAAATTTGCCGAGAAATTTGCTCAGCGCGATTTATCACCTTCAGAAGCATCTTCTTACTGGTACGGACAGGGATTTCAGTTTATTAAAGAAAATCCGGGAGCTGCAGCTTATCTCTTTTTGAATAAAATATTACTCTTCTTTCTTCCTGAAGAAAATCCGCAGTCTTCAAGTATGGATGAAGAATTTTTCCGTGAAAATTATTCAAGAATTTTGCAGCTACCAATGCTCAGTTTCAGCATTATTTCGATTTTGTTTATTTTCGGAATAATTTTAATGTGGAAGCAGCGAGCAAAATATTTTTTGATTTATATGTTCATTTTTTCATATCTGATAGCTTCAATAATATTTTTTGTTAATGGAAGATTCAGGTTGGCATTGCTGCCGGTTATTATTCCTGTCGCTGCATTTTCAATCAGCACTGTTTTCGAAAGTTTTGCTAAGAAAGAATTTTCCGGTTTAAAAATCGGAATTATAATAACTGTCGGTTTCACTTTGCTGATTAATGTGTTTGCGGTTAAACCAAAGTTTACTGATTACGAAGCATATCAACATTTGGGTGATATTGCATACAATGAAAACAGGCTTGATGATGCAATTTACAATTACAATCTTTCTCTGATTTATCAGGACAATTTTATGACTTTTGTAAATCTTGGTAACTCACTGGCAAAGAAAAAAGATTATAAAAGTGCAGAAATTGCTTTCAATAAAGCCATCGAAAGAAATCCCGATTACGAACTTGCTTATTTCAATCTTGCTTTTGTTTATACTCAAATAGGGAATTTTGATTTGGCAATTAAAAATTATAACAAAACAATTGAGCTTGATCCGAATTTTGAAAATTCATACAGAAATCTTGGAATCGTTTATTACATAATGGAGAAATATGATTTGGCTCTGGAATTTTTTAATGAATTTTTGCGTGTTTCAGCAGATGAAAAAACAAAAGAACTTGTAAATAAAGATATTCAAAATATTTATAGAATCTTAGAGAATAAGAAATGAAATTAAAAACAATAGTTTATATAATTCTTTCAGCGGCATCAGTATTTGCTCAAACAGAAATCGGCTTTGATTTTGACTATGCACGTTTTAAGTATAATGATAAAATTTACTGTGAAATTTATTATTCAATAAATCAATCTAGTTTAACTGTGATTAAAAAGGATGATTCGGAATCTGTATCGGCTTACGTTACAATCAAATTTACAAATACTGATTCAAACAAAGTTATGATTAGCAAGAAATATCAAGTTAATACTGCGGCAGTTGAAGGGAATACTTCCGGTAAAAATCTTCTCGGCGTTTTGGGGTTTTTAATCGACAAAGGAAATTACATAATTGATATTAAAGCCTCTGATTTTTCTGATACAATGAAAAGCAAATCATATTCGGAACGAATAAATGTAAAAGGTTTTGATGATGGAAAAACGGGAATCAGCGATATTCAGTTTGCTTCAAGGATTATTAATGAAAGTGTGAATAAAAGTTCAATCTTTTATAAAAACACTATGGAAGTATTTCCGCATCCGATTAATGTTTATGGGCAAAATTACCCGATCTTGTTTTATTATTCAGAATTATATAATCTGCAAAGTGATACAACAAAAGGCGACCTGATTTTGAATACACAAGTTGTTGATTCCAGGGGGCTTAAAGTTTTTGAAAAGTCAAAAACCATTTCAAAGAAAAATAATGAAGTCGTTGAAGTTGGTGCCGTGAATATTTCAAAATTCTTTTCGGGGTCATATACTTTTTTATTGAATTTGTACAATCAAAAAAGTCAGAAAGGCTTAGCATCTTCAAAAAAATTCTATATTTACAATCCGAATATTGTTGATACAATGCATTCACAAAAAAATAATTTTAACGTTGAATCAACAGAATTTGCTGTTTTAAGTGAAGAAGAATGTGATGAGATGTTCGCTTCAGCCCAATATATTGCCGGCGGAAGTGAGATTGAGAAATTCAAAAAACTTTCTGGTGCAGAATCGAAAAGAGAATTTTTATTCCAATTCTGGAAAATGCGGGATACAGATCCATCAACACCGGAAAATGAATTTAAAAATATATTCAATCAGCGAATAAGTCACGTTGACATGAAATATCGTGCATTCAATAAAAGAGGAATCAAAACCGATAGGGGAAGAGTTTATTTGATATACGGCGAACCGGATGAAATTGAATTGCACCCGAATGATTATGATAAAAAACCTTATGAAATATGGTATTATAATTCAATTGAAGGCGGTGTCTTATTTGTTTTTGGTGATTTGACCGGCTATTCAGATTACGAATTGATCCATTCGACAAAGCGGGGAGAAATGCGGGACGATACTTGGGCAAGAAGAATTCTTACAAATTAATTATGAAGTTGCGTCATTTTTCTGAATATTTGTTTTTTTTGATTTTTGTTTGGATCGTAAATGTTTTTGGTATTTTGCGAGTAAAATACATTGCGAAACCCCTTTCTTTATTTATATATTATCTGTTGCCGATACGAAAGAAAGTTGTCTTGAAAAATCTTCGGATTGCTTTTCCCTCGCTATCTGAAAGTGAATTGCGTAAAATCGCATTAAAAAATTATTATAGTTTTGCAATAACCTTCCTCGAAATTCTGGCATTGCGTTATACGGATATTTCTGATGTTAATAAAATGATGTTTGTTGATAATCAAGAACTATTGAAAAAAAATGTCGAAAAGAAAAAAGGATTAATTTTATTAACTGCTCATTTTGGTAACTGGGAACTTGGTGGAATAATCATGGGGCAATTAATCGGTAAACCACTTCACGTTTTATCAAAAAGACAGAAAAACATTTTCGTAGCTGATTGGCTTAAAGAAATGAGGGAAAGATTTGGAAACACAGAGATTTATATTGGGATGTCAGTACGCGAGTTATATGCCGCATTAAAAAATAACAAAATAATCGGAATTGTTGGTGACCAGCGTGCGCCTCAAAAAAGTGTAAAAGTTAAATTTTTTAATCAAGCCACGCCTTTTTTTAGTGGTTTTACAAATTTGGCTCTAAAATTAAGAACGCCAATTATTGTTGCCATTCCCGTTCGACAAAAGGATGATAAATATAAGGTTTTCCTTGAAGAATTAGATTATGAAGAACTTCAAGAGGCAACAGACGAAAATATTGCAAAAATGATACAAAAATA
Source organism: Ignavibacteriales bacterium CG_4_9_14_3_um_filter_34_10 (assembly GCA_002790395.1). GTDB lineage: Bacteria > Bacteroidota > Ignavibacteria > Ignavibacteriales > Melioribacteraceae > UM-FILTER-34-10. Next base: position 10,489 of record PFVB01000016.1, read on the forward strand.
TATATCAATACTACAGAAGTTTATTATGCTTTATCCTGATCAATGGTTTTGGATGCATAATATTTGGAAATATTATCGGTAAAGAATTGTTATATTTGCAGAAAATAAAATAATAAAATGAAAATATTAAATTTTAAAGACCTAAAGAATTCTTCTATTTACTTTACTCCAAACTTTCCATTACTGCAAACCAAGAGATATAAAATTTCTTTTTTTGTGGTTTTGTCAATTTTTTTGATTTATTCTGCTTTGATTCTTGGATTTGCAGTGCTGATTATTTCTTTCACTCCGCTCCGGGGTTACGTGGTTTCACTTGAGAGAAGTGAATTAAAACTTCAGGTTGACAGAATTGAAAAACTTGAAACCAAAATTATATTTCTCACAAAGGAATTAGAAAATATTTCATCAATTAATAAAAAATTGAAATATGCTTTGATACTTGGCAGTCAAACCAAAGTCGATACAAACTCTGCAGTATATGATTCCCTGAAGAAAAACATTAAAAAGAAAATGCCAATTGAAGGCAATATATTCGGTGGTCTGATTGAGCTATTCGAGAATCTTCTCCAAAATAAAAAGGAATTCAAATTTGAATTTTACTCACCGGTACAAGGAGTTGTTATAAAAAAATTTAATCCTGAAAAAGGGCATATTGGAATAGATTTTGCCGCAGGAATAAATTCTCCTGTTGTCGCTTCTTCCGGTGGTCTAATAATTTTTGCTGATTTTTCGGTTAAAGATGGAAACACAGTAATAATTCAACATGAAAATGGCTATTTGACATTTTATAAACATCTTGCAATTATATTGAAAAAGGAAAGAGAATACGTGTCTGCCGGTGAAACTATTGCGCTTGTCGGCAACACAGGTTATGATACAACCGGGCCTCATCTTCATTTTGAAATTTGGAAAGATAATAAACCAATAAATCCGTTAATCGTTCTAATTAACAAGGAGAATTAAATGTCAATATTAAAAGAGCATTCCACCCCGCATGACGTTAGTATATTAAGCAGCGGAGTCAGAATCATTGGAAAATTCTCGAGCGAGGGCAACGTGAGAATTGACGGGCACATTGAAGGCGATGTGGATGTAACGGGCAATTTAACATTGGGTGAATCCAGTATGGTTAAAGGTAATGTTTCCGCTAGGAATATTACTGTAAGCGGGAAAGTTGAAGGTGCAGTTTTTGCCACTGAAAAAATTATTTTGGAAAGTCATTCTCATTTACTTGGAGATTTGACTGCAAAAATTCTTGTCATTCAGGAAGGCGCTTCTTTTAATGGCAAAAGTTCAATGAACAACTCAAATGAAAGACAAGCAGAGTGATGAAATCGAAAAATCGTTCAGCTCTTTAAGAGCTGCCGGACCATATTTGGGATTAGGAACTCAACTGGCAGCAACTATGGTTTTGATGTTCTTTTTAGGAAAATGGCTTGATGATTATTTGAATACAATTCCGTTATTTGTTTTGGTTTTTTCGTTTTTGGGGGGATTTGCTGGGGTTTATAATTTTATTCGTTCAGTTATTCAGTTAAACAAAAAAAAATAATTTGAAAAAAAACATTGTTACTGCCACCGGATTAATTTCAATATACTTAGTCGTACTGATCCTAATCATGGGTTTAGGTTATATTGATGGCAAAACTTTAAAGAGTGCGTTAATACCAATATTTGTGAATATGATAAATTTCATTGCAGCAATAACACTTTTTAATGTTTTTGGCAAAGAAGACAATAAATCGTTTTTGATTTATAACTTTGGTGGACTTGTAATTAGATTGCTGCTAATGCTTGCAATAATCTTTTATTGCTTAAAATTCTTGAATATTGAGGTTTATGCATTTATATTTCACTTCCTTATTTTTTACTTTTTGTTACAAATAATTGAAATTAAAATATTTGCAGAATATAAACAGAGATAAAATATCCCATTTATGAATGTTGATACAGTACAATCAATTCAGGATACCGCAAAAGTAGCTGCTTCTAAAACGCAGGATACAAGTTGGTTAATGCATCACATCATGGATTCCCATGAATTGGATTTTGAACCGTTTTTTAGTATTCCGCTTCCGCATTTAAGTCTTTTTGGTTTTGATATTTCAATTACCAAACATGTTGTGTTTATGTGGCTTGCTGCAATTATTCTGATTGTCATTTTTAAAATGGTTTCAAACCAATATAAAAAATCGTTAGTACCACGGGGAATTTCTACTTTTGTTGAAACAATTATTGTGTTTGTTCGTGATGAGATTGTAAAGCCCACAATCGGGAAAGGTTATGAAAGATTTTTGCCCTATTTGCTTACTGTGTTTTTCTTCATTCTGACCTGTAACTTTTTGGGTCTGCTTCCTTATGGTTCAACGGCTACGAGCAATATCTCTGTCACTGTAACTTTAGCAGTGATTTCGTTTTTAGTTATACAAATTGGCGGTATGATGAAAAACGGAGTAATTGGATATTTCAAAGGATTAGTCCCGCATGGTGTTCCCGGTTGGTTATTGCCGATTATGGCAATTGTTGAAGTACTTGGTTTATTTACAAAACCATTTGCGCTGGCGATAAGATTATTTGCAAATATGACCGCCGGTCATATTGTTATTTTAGCATTGTTGGGATTAATATTTATTATTCACACTTATTTTGTAGCTCCAGTTTCAATTGCTTTTGCTTTGTTTATTTATTTGTTGGAAATTTTAGTAGCACTTTTACAGGCATATATATTTACAATGCTGTCATCCTTATTTATCGGAATGGCAGTTCATCAGGAACATTAAATAATTCATTAAGGAGGAATAAATGGAATTTGCATATTTAGCAGCAGGATTTGGCGCAGGATTAACAATTATCGGTGGTGCATTTGGTATCGGTAAATTGGCAAGCTCTGCGATGGAAGCAAGCGGTCGTCAGCCCGAAGCGGCAGGTGATATAAGAACCTCAATGATTATTGCTGCAGCTCTCATTGAAGGAATTTCCTTATTCGCATTAGTTATTTGCATTCTTCTTGCTCTTAAATAATTAATGGATGCTTTTAGCATTCAATAAAAAATTGGGAAAATTATTATGTTAAAATTAGCTTTCATTGCATTTCTTCGCAGTGAAGGAGAATCAGGTGGGTTATTAAATGTAGTTCCCGGATTAATATTCTGGACGGTAATTACATTTATACTTCTTTTGCTTATTCTGAAAAAAATAGCATGGAAACCTATTCTGAATTCTTTGCACGAGCGGGAAAAATTTATTATTGATTCGCTCGAGAAAGCAAGCAATGCTCAAAAAGAAGCCGAAAAACTTTTAGAGGAAAACAATTCTAACTTGGCAAAAGCTGAAGAAGAAGCTCAGAAAATTATTGCTCAGGGTCGCGAATATTCTGAAAAATTAAAACAGCAAATTCTTCATGAAAGTAAAGTAGAATCGATGAAAATGATTCAACAGGCTAAACTTGAGATTGAGAGAAAAAACCAGGAATCTTTTGTTAAACTGAAAGAGCAAGTTGCGGAATTGGCAATCGGTGCAGCAGAAAAAATATTGAAGGAAAATCTTGATAAAGAAAAGCAAAAAGAATTAGTTGATAAATATCTCAAGGAATTGAATTAATGAGTGTTTTCAACATTGCTTCAAGATACGCAAAAGCATTCTATGAATTTTCTGAATTAAATGGTGTTTTGGATAAAGTTTATCCAGATATGCTTTTAGTGGAAAATGCTTTTACCGATTCAAAGGAACTGCGGATTTTTCTTTCAAGTCCCATTATCAAGCCTGAAAAGAAACTTTTGGCACTTGATGCTATTTTTAAGGAAAAAATTTCCGATGAAACTTGGAATTTTTTATCATTTATTCTTAATAAAAAAAGGGAAAATTATTTTCTGGAAATAGCCAGGCGATTCAACCGTATTAAGAATGAAAAACTTGGAATTGTTGAAGCGATGGTTCAAACGAATTATGATTTTGACGAAAATGATTTTCAAAATTTTAAGTCGAAGTTAGAAGATTTTACACGCAAAAAAGTTTTAGTCAAGCATAAAGCAAACACAAAATTGATGGGGGGATTTATTGCCCGCATTGGTGATACAGTGATTGACGGAACTATAGAAAGTCAGTTACAAAAACTGAAAAAGAAATTGATCGAAAATATTAACTCATAACAAGAAATTAATGAGGAAAAAATGGCGGAAGTAAGGCCTGATGAAATATCGGCAATATTAAGAAAACAGCTTTCCGGTTTTGACAGTGAAGTTGAAACTTATGATGTTGGAACTGTTCTGCAAGTTGGTGATGGTATTGCTCGCGTTTATGGTTTATCAAACGTAATGGCAAGTGAATTGGTTGAATTTCCAAATGATGTTTTTGGAATGGTTCTTAATCTTGAAGAAGACAGCGTTGGCTGTGTTCTTTTTGGTGAAAGTGCTTTGATTAAGGAAGGCGATATCGTAAAGAGAACCAAACGTCTTGCCTCATTCCCTGTTGGTGATAAATTACTTGGACGCGTTGTTAATCCGCTCGGTGAATCGCTTGACGGAAAGGGTGTGGTTGAGTTTCAGAACTATATGCCGATTGAAAGAAAAGCGCTTGGTGTTATCGCACGACAGCCAGTTAAAGAACCGTTACAGACCGGTATTGTTGCTGTTGATGCAATGATTCCTATTGGTCGGGGACAAAGAGAATTAATTATTGGTGACAGACAAACAGGAAAAACTGCAGTTGCAATTGATGCAATCATCAATCAGAAATATACACATACAAAAGAAGCTGCTGAAGTTGGTGTTCAGCCTGTTTTCTGTATTTATGTTGCAATCGGACAAAAAGAATCTACTGTTGCACAGGTTGTTTCGAAGCTTGAAGAAAAAGGTGCAATGGAATATACCACAGTAATTTCTGCATCTGCTTCAACTCCGGCTCCTCTTCAATACATTGCTCCTTATTCAGGTGTAACTCTCGGAGAATACTTTAGAGACAACGGTAAACATGCTTTGGTTATTTATGATGATCTTTCAAAGCAGGCTGTTGCCTACAGAGAATTAGCCCTTTTGCTTAGGAGACCTCCCGGACGTGAAGCATATCCCGGTGATGTTTTCTATTTACATTCGAGATTGCTTGAGCGTGCTTCAAAACTCAATGATGAATTAGGCGGAGGAAGTTTAACGGCACTTCCAATTATTGAAACTCA
>PFVB01000016.1:15698-19737 GCA_002790395.1 Ignavibacteriales bacterium CG_4_9_14_3_um_filter_34_10
TCAATTACTGATGGTCAGATTTATCTTGAACCTAATCTTTTTAATGCTGGTGTCAGACCCGCAATTAACGTTGGAATTTCTGTCTCTCGTGTTGGTGGTAATGCTCAGATAAAAGCAATGAAAAAAGTTGCAGGCTCGCTAAAATTAGATTTGGCTCAGTATAGAGAGTTAGCTGCCTTTGCAAAATTTGGTTCTGATTTGGATAAAGCAACTTTAAGAACTTTATCAAAAGGCGAGCGTTTGGTTGAACTTTTAAAACAAGGGCAATACGATCCTTTTCCAATTGAAAAACAGGTCGTTTCTGTCTTTGCAGGAACTCAGGGGTTTTTGGATACTATTTCAGTAGCTGATGTAAAAAGATTTCAAAAAGAATTGCTTGAGTTTATAGACTTGAAATATTCAAATATCTTGATCGAAATCAGAACAAAAAAAGAAATTAGTAGCGATGTAGCAAAATCTTTGAAAACAGCAATTGATGATTTTATTGGCAAATTTAAGAAGAGTGAATAATAAATAATGGCAACGCTTCGGGACATAAAAAGAAGAATTACTGCCGTCAGCAATACACAGCAGATAACTAAGGCAATGAAAATGGTTGCTGCAGCCCGCTTGCGTCGTGCACAGGAAAATATTATTAACGCTCGTCCATATTCGAAAAAAATAAGTGAAGTGCTTTCAAATTTATTTTCGCTGCAAAAAGATTTTCAAAATGCTCTTACTGTAAAGCGAGAAATTAAAAATGTCTCAGTGGTTGTAATCACTTCCGATAGAGGTTTGTGCGGTGCGTTTAATATGAATGTAATTCGCGAAGCAGAATCATTGATTAAAAATGATTATTCTGATTTTGAAATTGATTTATATTGTATCGGGAAAAAGGGTTTGGATTATTTTAACAGAAGAAAGATAAATATTGTAAAAAATTATACCGGAATATTTTCCGGATTAAAGTTTGAGACTGCTTCGAGAATTTCAAATGAACTGACTGCAAAATATTTAAGTAATCAAACGGATAAAGTTATAATTATCTATAATGAATTTAAGTCGGTAATTCAACAGAAAATAATTGTAAAACAATTTCTTCCTGTTGAAATTGAAAGCAGTTCGGATGTTACAACTAAATTTTCAGGTGAATTTATTTTTGAACCAAATCAGATTGAGATAATAAAAACTTTATTCCCAAAATATTTGAATTCAAATGTGTGGACGGCACTGCTTGATTCGTATGCTGCAGAGCTTGGTGCAAGAATGACAGCCATGGATATGGCTACAGAAAATGCTAAGGAATTGATTCGTTCTCTGAATTTATCTTATAATAAAAAACGTCAGGCTTCTATTACAAGTGAAATTCTTGAAATTGTTGGTGGTGCAAACGCACTAAAAGAATCTTGATGTTTATTGAAATGATTGATTTATTTTTGTATCTTTTGATCGACAGGAATTATGTTAGAAGATTTAACGCTTAAGTTTGATAAAATTCTAAAGAAAATTACCGGTCAGGGTAAAATTACGGAATCTAATATTTCCGATACTTTACGGGAAATTAGGCTTGTTCTTTTAGATGCTGATGTTAACTACAAAGTAGTTAAAAAATTTATCGAAGACATTAAAGTTAAGGCTATCGGAAAAGAAGTACTTGCTTCGGTTACTCCGGGACAGTTACTTACAAAAATTATTTTTGATGAATTAACTGAATTGATGGGTAGCAAAAACAGGGATTTGACTTTTAATCCAAGTGGGATAACGGTTGTTCTTCTAGTGGGTTTGCAAGGTTCAGGTAAGACAACTTTTTCTGCCAAACTTGCAAAAATGTTAAAAGAGAAAAACAGAAACGTTCTTTTAGTTGCCGCTGATATTTACAGACCCGCGGCTATTGAGCAACTCAAAATTTTAGGCGGTCAAATCAATGTTCCTGTTTTTTCTATTGATGATTCAAAAGATGCAGTCAAAATTTCCACTGAGTCATTAAATTTTGCAAAAGAAAACAAGTTGAACACCGTAATCATTGATACAGCTGGAAGACTTCATGTTAATGAAGATTTAATGGATGAAATTCAAAGAATAAAAGAGAAAGTAAATCCATACGAAACTTTATTTGTTGTTGATTCAATGACCGGACAGGATGCTGTTAATTCTGCTAAATCTTTTCATGACAGAATAAATTTTGATGGAATTGTTCTTACAAAACTTGATGGAGATGCACGTGGTGGTTGTGCTCTTTCGATTAAAGCTGTTGTAGATAAGCCAATTAAATTTGTAAGCTTGGGTGAAAAGCTAGACTCGATTGAACCTTTTTATCCCGATCGGTTGGCTTCAAGAATACTTGGGAAAGGCGATATAATTTCGTTAGTTGAAAAAGCCCAGCAGCAGTTTGACGAACACGAGGCAGAAGATCTTGAAAAGAAATTATTGCAAAATAAATTTGATTTTGAGGATTTTCTGAAACAGGTTAAGATGATAAAAAAGATGGGGTCATTAAAATCTTTGCTTGGTATGGTTCCCGGATTGAGTTCTCAAATGAAAAATATTGATGTTGACGATAAACAATTAGTAAAAGTAGAATCGATAATTTTTTCGATGACAAAATCGGAGAGGAAAAATCCGAAAATTTTGAATGGTAGCAGAAGAATGAGAATAGCCCGTGGAAGCGGGAATTCAATTCAAGATGTGAACAGATTGATTAAACAATTTTCTGAGATGCAGAAAATGATGAAGATGATGTCATCTTCAATAGGCAAGAAAAAATTGCCAAACATGAAGAATTATAAATTAAATTAATATATGGAGGTAAAATAACTTGGCTGTTAAGTTAAGATTAAAAAGAATGGGGAAGAAAAAACAACCTGTTTATAAAGTTGTTGCAGCAGATGCCCGTTCACCAAGAGATGGAAAATTTATTGAAGCAATTGGTATGTATAATCCTTTGACCAATCCCGCTACAGTTGATTTTGTTGAAGATAGGACAATGTATTGGCTTGGAGTCGGTGCTCAACCTACTGATACTGTGAAAAGCTTATTATCAAAAAAAGGTATTCTTTTAAAAAAGGAATTAAAGAAACAAGGTTTATCCGAAGAAGAAATTGCAGTAAAAGTTTCGGAATGGATAGCTTTAAGTGAAGCAAAAACGAATAAAGGTAAAAAAGTTAAAAAAGCCGTAGCTGATAGTGCATCGGAAGATAAGGGTGCTGCTTCCGAATAAGCTGATTGTTTATGCTTGCACTCAAATTCATGCATCCTAATTAATATTGTAAAGGTATTCTTATGAAGGAATTTATTTCTTTTATCGCTAAACATCTTGTTGATTCTCCCGATAGCGTTAATATTGAGGAAACTCAGCCAAACGACAAAACTGTAGAACTTACTCTTAAAGTAAATGCAGATGATGTCGGTAAAGTAATTGGAAAACAAGGCAAAACTGCTCAAGCTATGAGAACCTTGTTAACTGCAATTGCTGCTAAAGACGGGAAACGTGCAATATTAAAAATATTAGATTAGACTGACTTAGTTCGGTTTGAACAAATTTTATTATCTCGCTGAAATTAAATCCATTCTGAATAAAAGCGGATTTGTTTCAGCAAAGTCTTTTTTTGACGTTCTGAAAAGATTAATGGATATTCCTTTTGTTTTTGTGGAGATTTTCGGTGATAAAAGGAAGTTGCTTGTTGAAAATTTTGAAATTGAAAAATTTAATTTGATACTTAAATTCAAAAATTTTGATTCTGATGAAGATGTTAAGGATTTTATTGGGAAAAAACTTTTTGTCCTTTCCAATAATGATCTTAAACTTGGCAAGAATGAATATTTGATTGGAGATCTTTTGGATTGTAAAGTGATATTTCAAAATAAGTTCTTTGGTAAATTGATTGACGTTATTCAATTGGAATCAAATGACGTTTATGTTCTTCTTTCGGAAAATAATACAGAGTTATTGTTGCCCGCTGTGAAAGATTTTATAGATGAAATTGACGTTGCTGCAAAAATAATTACGCTGAAAAAAAATCCTTCGGAAATTTTTTAATGCGAGTTGATATTATATCTGCCG
>PFVB01000106.1 GCA_002790395.1 Ignavibacteriales bacterium CG_4_9_14_3_um_filter_34_10
TGATTACTGCTGATGGTCCAAAGGGACCCGCAAAGAAAATGAAAGCTGGTGCTGTTGTAATTTCTCAAAGAACTCAAACGACATTGTTATTGTTAGGAATAGGATATAAAAACAAAATTCAATTAAAAAGCTGGGACAAACTCGAAATCCCTTTGCCTTTTTCAAAAGCAAAAATTGTATTCTCAGATAAGATTGACTTAAACAAGGATTTATCAAGAGAGGATATTTCAGCCAAAATAATTGAAGCAGAAAACAGATTAAATGATTTACAAAAAGAGGCTGTAATAAGTTGATTACTTTTTTCAAAATATTATTTTCACCATTGTCATTTATTTATGGTTTCGTGATTTTTTTACGTAATTATCTGTTTGATAAAAATATATTCAAGCAGAGAAAGGTTAATGCAAAAATCATTTCTGTTGGGAATTTGACAGTAGGCGGATCAGGAAAAACCCCTGCTGTTATTAGTCTTATTAAGATGCTGAAACCCGAAAGTAAAGTTGGAGTTTTAAGTCGTGGTTATGGTAGAAAAACAAGTGGTTATTTATTGGTTCGAGATAATGACAAATTTTTGCAGAACGTTGATGCTGCCGGAGATGAAATTTATTTGGTTGCCGATGAATGTAAAATCCCTGCCGCAGTTTCCGAGAAAAGATTTGAGGGTGCAACAAAATTTTTAAAAGATGTTGATTTGGACATAATTGTTTTGGATGATGCATATCAGCACAGGTGGATACACCGTGATTTGAATATCCTGATTTTTGACCAAAGATTTTTACGCAAAAATAATTCTATTGAGAAAAATCTTTTGCCTTTGGGAATAATGAGAGAAGGTTTCAGATCAGTAAATAGGACTGATTTGATAATCATCAACAGAAAATTTTCTGCGAAACAAAATATCCCTTCACAGCTTTGGAAATACTTGCCAAATAAGAAATTGTTCTATGCCTATTATTTTGCAACTGGAATTGTTGATGTAAAAACTCATCAAGTTTATTCTCTCAATGATTTCGAGGGACAGAATAGTTTAGTGGTTTGTGGAATAGCCAAACCTTTTTCATTTATCAAAGCATTGGAGGACAGCAATATTAACACTAAAAATAAGATTGTCTTTAAGGATCACAAAGATTATAACATTAAAGAAATTGAGCTGATAAGAAAAAAATTTTATGAAACTAATTCTCATTCGGTTTTAACTACACAAAAGGATGCAGTAAAGTTGTCGGAGTTTTCCAATGAATTGGATGACATTGATATTTATTACTTAAAAATAGAAATGAAGTTTGAAGATGAAAAAAATTTAGTAACCACAATAAATCAAATTATCAAAAAATAAATGGAGGAATAATGCCTACGAAAAATCAAAAGTATGTTTATTTTTTTGGCGGAACAAAGGCTGAAGGAAAAGCAGAAATGAAAGAATTACTTGGCGGTAAAGGTGCAAATCTTGCTGAAATGGTCAATATAGGTTTGCCAGTCCCTGCCGGATTTACAATATCAACAGAAGTATGCACTGCATATTATAAGAACAAGAAAAAATATCCAAAAGAGTTGGATCAGCAAGTAAAATCAGCTCTTTTAAGAGTTGAAAAGCAGATGAAAGCAAAGTTCGGTGACAGCAAAAATCCATTATTGGTTTCCGTTAGATCAGGTGCAAGAGCTTCAATGCCTGGAATGATGGAAACAATTTTGAATGTTGGATTAAACAATACAACCCGAGAAGCATTGATAGCAAGGACAGGTAATCCGCGTTTTGTTTATGATTCGCATCGCAGATTAATCCAGATGTATTCAGATGTTGTAATGGAAAAAGCTGCAGGAATTGAGCCGGCAGAAGGAAAAGGAGTTAGACAACAACTTGAGGCTGAACTTCATAAGATAAAAGTTTTAAGAGGTGTCACTTCCGATACTGAATTAACTGCAGATGATCTTAAAGAATTGATTGAGATTTATAAAGTGAAAGTAAAAGAAGTACTTGGCAAACCTTTCCCGGAAAATCCAATTGATCAACTTTGGGGCGCAATATCTGCTGTCTTCCAAAGTTGGATGGGAAAAAGAGCTATCTCATACAGGAGGATTGAAGGAATTCCTGATGAATGGGGAACTGCTGTAAACGTTCAGTCAATGGTTTTCGGAAATATGGGAGATACCTCTGCAACAGGTGTTGCTTTTACTCGTAATCCTGCAACAGGTCAAAATTATTTTTACGGTGAATGGTTGGCAAATGCTCAAGGCGAAGATGTTGTTGCCGGAATCAGAACACCTAATCCAATCAATGAAGTTGGAAAAAGTGAACACACTGAGCATCTTCAATCATTAGAAAAAGCAATGTCAAAAACTTACAAGCAACTTCACGATATCCAGAGAAAATTAGAAAAACATTATCATGATATGCTTGATATAGAATTTACGATTCAAGAGGGGAATCTGTATATGCTTCAATGCCGTGTCGGAAAAAGAAATGGTCCGGCTGCTGTTAAAATGGCACTTGATATGTACAAAGAAAAACTTATCTCAAAAGAGGAAGCTGTTTTGCGTGTAACCCCAAACCAGCTTGATGAGCTACTTCATCCAATAGTTGATCCTGAAGCTGAATTCAAATCAAAAGCAATAACAAAAGGATTGCCTGCAGGTCCCGGTGGAGCAAATGGACAAGTTGTTTTTACTTCAGCAGATGCAGTTGCTCAAGCTAAAGCTGGCAAGCAAGTTATCTTAGTCCGTGAAGAAACAAATCCTGAAGATATCGAAGGAATGAGAGCAGCGCAGGCAGTTTTAACAGCTCGGGGTGGAATGACTTCACACGCAGCATTAGTAGCACGAGGCTGGGGTAAATGCTGTATAGTTGGTGCTGGCTCAATTAAGATTAATCTGGAAGAAAAATATTTCACAGTTGGCGATGCAAAAATATTTGAAGGTGATTGGCTTACATTGAACGGATCAAAAGGAACAGTCTATTCAGGCCAACTCCCGATGAAAAAAGCAGCAGAAGAAAATCCTGATTTTCAAACTTTTATGAAATTATGTGATCAAGTAAGAAGATTAAAAGTAAGAACAAATGCTGATACTCCTGAAGATGCTGCAAGAGCACGTGCATTTGGTGCCGAAGGAATCGGCTTATTCAGAACCGAACATATGTTCTATGGTAAAAATTCTGAGAAGCCATTATTTATTTTAAGAAAAATGATTCATTCTAATACGCTTGAAGAAAGAATCAAGGCATTAAATGAATTATTCCCATTTGTAAAAGGCGATGTTAAAGGTACTATGGAAGCGATGGATGGATATCCGGTTACATTTAGAACTCTTGACCCGCCATTACATGAGTTCGTTCCTAATGCACTGGAAGAAAGAACGAAACTAGCAAATAGTCTCGGTATTTCACTTGATGAGTTGGTTGACAGAGCAGACTCCCTTCATGAAAATAACCCTATGATGGGACACAGAGGAGTCAGACTCGGAATCACTTATCCTGAAATTACTGAGATGCAAGTAAGAGCAATATTTGAAGCTACTGCTGAATTATTGAAAGCCGGCAAAAAAGCTTATCCTGAAATTATGATTCCTGTTACTTGCCACATAAACGAAATCAAACATCAATACAAATTAGTTTCAAAAGTTCATGATGAAGTTTGCAAAAAATTTGGATTGAAAAAAATTAATCATTTAATAGGAACAATGATTGAGATCCCACGAGCTGCATTAACTGCTGATAAGATTGCAGAAGTAGCACAGTTCTTCTCATTTGGAACAAATGATTTGACACAGATGGGTTTTGGATTTTCACGAGATGATATTGGTGGTTTCTTACCTGAATATCTTGAGAAGAAAATTCTCCCTGAAGATCCGTTCCAATCAATTGATCAGGAAGCAATTGGTAAGCTAATGGAAATTGCTGTTGAAGGCGGAAGAAACACAAGACCTGATTTAAAAATCGGAATATGCGGAGAACATGGCGGTGAACCTAAATCAGTTGAATTCTGCCATAAGATTGGTTTAAACTATGTAAGTTGCTCACCTTTCAGAGTTCCAATTGCCCGATTGGCTGCGGCTCAATCAATGGCAAAAGAAATTCTTTCGGGTAGCAAAAAAAGTTCAAAGAAAAAATAATATAATTGTATCCCCGAAGAAATTCGGGGGTACTGCAAACAATTTTAATTTTAGGATTAAGAGGAAAATAAATGAAGTTATCAGATTTTAAATATACTTTACCAAAAACAATCATCGCAAAATTTCCGGTTGAACCAAGAGACAGTTCAAATCTTATGGTTTTAGATCGAAAAACAAATGATATTACTAATAAAAAGTTTTCAGATATTTCAGATTACTTCGAGAAAGGAGATGTGCTTGTTGTCAATGAAACAAAAGTTATGCAAGCACGTTTATTTGGAAAGAAAGAAAGAACTAACGCAAAGATTGAAGTATTTGTATTGCGTGAATTAAATCATGATGAAAAAATTTGGGACGTTATTGTAGATCCTGCGAGAAAAGTAAGGATTGGCAACCGAATTTATTTCGATGATAAAGTTTGGTGTGAAGTAATCGATAATACAACCTCGAGAGGAAGAACTGTTAGATTCAATGATGACTCAGGAAATGTGTTTGAGGCAATTGAAAAAATTGGGACGACTCCACTTCCGCCTTACATAAAAAGAGAACCTGTGCCAGATGATAAAGAAAATTACCAAACAATCTTTGCCAAGGTTGATGGTTCGGTTGCGGCACCTACTGCTGCACTTCATTTTACTCCGCAACTGCTAAAAAAAATAAAAGCTAAAGGTGTAAAAATTGTGACTGTAGTTTTACACATTGGGTTAGGAACATTTAGACCTGTTGAAGTTGAAGATT
>PFVB01000124.1:0-4884 GCA_002790395.1 Ignavibacteriales bacterium CG_4_9_14_3_um_filter_34_10
TTTCTTGTTAAAAAGTGCAAAGGTTTACAAACAAATTTAACTTTTTATTTGCACTTATAAAAGCCGCCATCCTCTTTTTGCTACTGATTTTATAAACTTATATCGATTTTTGTGCTTTTTCAGTAAACCCTATTTAATAATCTACTCATATAAAAATTATTGCCAAATTATTATAACCTTTTTAGAGTGAACTCATATATAATTTTACAAAAAATTACTTCATTTCATCAAGTAAGTTTCCTGTGACTCATAGTGCAAGAGGGGATTATAATTTTATCGGGTTATAATCCTAAAATTCCGACACACTGCTTAGCAAGATTAACTACCGGACTGAAATAAATTCCGAGCAGCAAAACAGAAGCAGAAAGCAAAATCAGATATACTAAATTTGATGGGGAAGTGGAAAATGTTTCGGTATTCTCTGCAGGTTTTACTAAATACATGTGTTTCATAACTCTAATGTAATAATAGAGCGAAACAACTGTATTTAACAGGGCAATAACGGCAACTGCTATCATATTACTGTCAACAAGAGCAATGAAAATATAAAGTTTTCCTATGAAACCGGCAGTTGGTGGTAATCCCGTTAAGGAAATTAAAAATATTGAAAAGGCTGCAGCAAGCCATGGATTTTTGTATCCAAGACTATCATAACCGTGAATGTCTTCTGAATTATATTTATCAGCAATAATTGAAACAACAAAGAAAGCGCCAATATTCATCAGCATATAAAAGAAGAAATATATCAGAACTGCAACTACACCCTGTGAAGAAAGAACAGCAACACCAAGAAGCATATAACCTGCGTGTGCAATGCTTGAATAAGCAAGCATTCGTTTCAGGTTATTCTGCCATAATGCCGAAAAATTGCCAAGAGTCATTGTGAGAATTGAAACAAAAATCAGTAATGAATGCCAATCAAAAATATCGGATAAAATCCACATTCCTTGTTCGTTTGAGCGAAGAACAAATCCGGTTTTTAATAATCTGATAAATAAAGCAAATCCGGCAGCTTTACTCGCAACAGACAAAAATGCAGTAATAGCAACTGGAGCTCCTTCATAAACATCAGGAGTCCAAAAGTGAAAAGGAGCAGAAGAAATTTTAAATCCAATGCCCGCAAAAATCATTATCGAAGCTAACGCAAATGGTATGTAATTTATTTGCGGAGCCTGCAAATAAAGATTTATCAAATATAAATTGGTCGTTCCTGTTAATCCATAAATCAACGATATACCAAAAAGCATAAATGCTGACGACACAGCCCCATATAACAAATACTTTAGCGATGCTTCACTGTCTCTGTCTCTTAATTTTAGAAAACCAGCAAGCACATACGAAGATAATGACAATAACTCCATTGACAAATAAACCATAATCAAATCAGAAGCAGAAGTCATAAAAAGCATTCCGAGCAGCATTCCGAGCATTAAAGCATAATATTCGCCCTGTCGTTTACCGGTGTTAATGATTTCATTTGAATTGTTAGAAAAATAGAGAATAAGCAAGGTAGAAACTAATACGATCACTTTAAAGAATGAGCCAAAACTATCAAGTGTAAGCAAGCCGAAATTATGACTTCCATCAACAGGGGAGAAAGCATATCCTTCAACTAAAAGATTTAACGAAGTGAAAATAAGAGCAATAAATACCCCGAATAGAGTAATAAGCCAAACTATCTTTTTGTTTTCATTAAATATGATATCAAAAATTACAACGAGAAGAAGTGTAATTGAAATCGTAATTTCAGGTTTAATAAATTTTAATGAGGCAAAAAGACTAATGAAATCCATATTATAATCCACCTAAAAAAACATTACTCGAATTAGTTAAAAATTGTACAAGTGCATTTACAGAAGTATTCATCATGTCAAGCAAAAATGAAGGATAAATACCCAAGAATAAAATTATGATCGTAAGCGGAATTAACATTGCATATTCACGAAAATCCAAATCTTTTAATCCTTTCCATTTTTCAGGAACCTGACCAAGAAATACTCTTTGCAATGTCCAAAGCATATAACCGGCACCTAATAAAATTCCCAAAGTGGAAACGATAGCAAGAGTTCTTATTGTTGTAGCACCAAACGCACCAACAAAAACCAAAGCTTCAGAAACCCAACCGCTTAATCCCGGAAGACCAATCGCAGCAAAGAAAGCAACAGTTACAAACCCGGTGTAAACAGGCATTTGATTTGCAAGTCCGCCAAAGTCGTTCAAACCACGAGTATGAGAGCGGTCATAAATAATTCCAACTATCAAGAAGAGCATTGCTGTAATAGTCCCATGGTTGAACATTTGCAATATTGCACCGTTAATTCCGGTTGTAGAAAGACTTGCCATACCGAGCAAAACATACCCCATGTGAGAAACGGATGAGTAGGCAATTAATTTCTTGAAATCTTTTTGAGCCATTGCACAAAGTGCACCATAAATGATATTTATCATTCCAAACAACGCGATGTACCACATCAAATCGCGGGTTATTTCAGGGAAAATAGGATAACTTATTCTCAAAATTCCATAAGTACCCATTTTTAACAAAACGCCGGCAAGAATAACACTGATTGGTGTCGGAGCTTCAACGTGTGCATCGGGTAGCCAAGTATGGAAAGGAAACATTGGGATTTTTATGGCAAAACCAACAAATAATGCTATATAAGCAATGAATCGTAAATTATTCGGGTTGAAAGGCGACAGAATTCCATCACTCGTATAATTATTTGGGTTCATCAAAGCTAAAAGATTAAATGTAAAAACCTGACTTCCGTTTGCCAATGTTTCTTTCGCACTGAAATATAATCCAATCATAACCAGAAGCATAAAAACTGACCCAAACAAAGTATAAATAAAGAACTTAATCGCCGCATATTCTTTGCGAGGACCACCCCAAATTCCAATTAAAAAGTACATTGGAAGTAACATTAATTCCCAAAATACGTAGAAAAGGAAAAAGTCGAGTGAAACAAATACGCCCATCATTGCTGTATCAAGCAGAAGGAATAAAGCAAAATAACCTTTTAATGAATGAGAAATATTCCAGGAAGAAATTGCTGCGATAAACGAGACGATTGCAGTAAGCAAAACCAAGGAAACACTCAATCCGTCTATTCCAAGGAAATAATCTATTTTAACTGTCCCGAGAAAAGAGAGATCTTTTATTTCAATCCATCTGAATTTTTCAATGAACTGAAATGATTTTTCATCAAAGATACCTGCTGCTGAATAGTCATAATTCATGAGTAGGATTGCAGCAAAAATAACCTGCAATCCAGTAGCCAGCAATGCTGTGTATTTGATTAAATTAGTCTTATCTTTTGGGAGGGATAAGACAATGATTATCCCGATAACCGGGATAAATGTTAATAATGATAAAATTGGGAATCCATGCATAGTTAAAACAATCCTACGTTATTAAAATGGACTAAATATTAGTAAAAGAATGACTACTGAAAATAAAACAAAAACTATATAGGTTTGAACTTTTCCGGTTTGCAATCTCCTGAATGAAAGACCAATAAAACCGCTTACAAAAGCTGTTAAATTTACAAAACCGTCAACAACTGAATTATCAAAAATTCCGCTGAACTTAGAAAACATTTTTGTCACCCAAGCAGAACCGTTGACAATACCGTCCACGATCGTGCTGTCAAACCATGCTAAAAAGTTGCTGATAAGCATTGTACCTTTGATTGCAGTGGCATCGTATAATTCATCAAAATACCACTTGTTGAGTGAGAAATTATACAGAGGCTTTACTTTTTCTGTAAGTTTATCGACATCAACTTTTTTCCACTGATAAAATATAAATGCGAGGAGTATTCCGAGTCCTGCAACAATTAATGAAAGCATCATAGCAGGAACATGTGCGTGGTGAAGCGCTTCTGTGTACATTTCGGAATGGACTAATTCGCTGCCTTTTTCAATTATCTCACCGCCTGTTTTCATGAAGTTCCATCTTAAATTTTCAGGAACTACAGTCTGAGGTGTTTGAACCCATTTTGAAATAAACAAGCCTGCATCAGGATTATGAGGAAGAGGAGTGTACCAAATAAAAATAGAAAGCAGACTTAAAACGACCAGCGGCATTACCATTACAAAAGGTGATTCTTTTGCATGTTCGAATTTATGCTGATTTCTTGGTTCTCCATGGAAAGTCAAAATTACTAAACGAAACATGTAAAACGCAGTAAGAAGAGCAACAAAAAATCCCGTAAAAGGAATAAGCCAATGTCCGGTCAGGTTGCCAAATGCTAAAGTTCCGGCAAGTATTCCGTCTTTACTTAAAAATCCGGATGTAAGTGGTACTCCAGAAATAGCTAATGTGGAAATCAAAAAAGTATAATATGTTAAAGGAAGTTTTTTCCGCAATCCGCCCATCTGACGAATATCCTGCTCATGATGCATTGCATGAATTACCGAGCCGGAACCGAGAAATAAACATGCTTTGAAAAATGCATGAGTTACTAAATGGAAGAATGCAAATGAAAAAGCGCCGACTCCAAGTGACATGACCATATATCCAAGCTGACTGACAGTAGAATATGCCAAAACTTTTTTAATGTCATTTTGAGTGAGAGCGATAGTAGCGGCAAGAAATGAAGTGAAAGCACCGATTACGGCAATAACCAACATAGCATCAGCAGTGAGCATAACAAAAATCCGTGCAATAAGATAGACACCTGCGGCAACCATTGTGGCAGCATGAATTAATGCTGAAACCGGTGTTGGACCTTCCATTGCATCGGGAAGCCAAACATGAAGAGGGAACTGAGCTGATTTTCCAACAGCACCCATGAAAATTAAAATTCCTGCTGCGGTTAACCAGGCTTCACTTCCAAATGGTAACTGGCCGCCTGCAATTGCAGTGTAAATTTTATCAAA
>PFVB01000124.1:4916-7793 GCA_002790395.1 Ignavibacteriales bacterium CG_4_9_14_3_um_filter_34_10
AAAATCCCAATAAAGAAACCGATATCGCCAACACGATTGACAATAAAAGCTTTTTTGCCTGCATCAGATGCCGATTTTTTCTCATACCAGAAACCAATTAACAGATATGATGATACTCCTACTAATTCCCAGAAGATATACATCATCAGAATGTTATTTGTAATTACTATGCCCAACATACTAAATGTAAATATGCCAAGATATGAGAAATACCGGGTAAATCTTGAATCACCGTGCATATATTCAATTGAATAAATATGAACAAGCATGCTAATAAGATTTACTACAAAGAGCATTATCGTAGTGAGATTATCAATTTTAATCCCAAGCTCTATTTTTAAATCTCCAAATGAAGCAATGTTACCCAGATCAATCCAATTAAATGAGAATATTATGTCTTTATCAACAAAATATCCCAGTTTAAGAATATTTGCAACAATAGAAAGAATGAATGCCAATGAAATAATTCCGACTTCAAGCAAATAAATTTTCGGAAATCTTTTTCCAAAAAGCAATACAACTGTGAATCCTGCCAGTGGCAGAAGAAGAATCAATATACTCAGGTTTATTAAAGTAAATTCAGGCATAGTTTCATTCTTTTAAATTATCGATTTCATCTACATTGACGTTTGTAAATGTTTTATAAATGTTCAGTACAATGGCAAGAGCAATAGCAGCTTCCGCAGCAGCAAGAACTATCACAAACAATGCAACCAACTGACCGCCGTTTCCAAAATTCCCGTAACGGGCAAACGCAATAAAGTTGATATTAGCAGAATTCAGCATTAGTTCAATTCCCATAAGAACCATGACAGCATTCTTTCGGGTAACAACACCGTAAATACCCAATGAAAACAGGGCAGTACTGACAATCAAAAAGTGAGTTAATCCAACTTGTAACACAAAAACCTCTTATTCTTTTTCTCTTCGGGCAATTGAAGCAGCACCGATGAGAGCAATTAAAAGTAATATTCCAAGTAATTCAAAAACCAAAACATAATCTGTAATTAGCATTCTGCCTAAAAACGGAGCAGTTGAATTTGGAATTGGTGAATCAATTTTAATCCAGTTTGTTTTGTAAGCTATAGCACTCAAAGCTCCCCAAAGCATTCCGACACCAATTGCAGCAGGTACAATATGAATAGTTCCGGTTCGTAAATCAACATTGGTGATTTTATTTGTAAGCATAACACCAAAAAGTAATAAAATTAAAATACCTCCAACATAAACGAGAAGCTGAACGACAGCGATAAAATCCGCACCTAAAAGAGCATAAATTCCGGCAACTCCAAAAAATGTGAATAATAAATTAAATGCAGAATGTACAATATTTTTGGAAGTTACAACAAAAACTGCTGAAACTAATGTTATGATTGCAAAAAGGTAAAATATTAAGTCGTAAATATTCATTTATTCATTCTTGTTAATTTCTTATTTTATTCTGTTTTGGCAGCAGGCGGAACAGGTGGTTTAGCTGCTGCTTTTAGTGCTTCTTTTTCTGCCTGAAATTTTTCCCAATTTTGTTTTCTCAACCCTGCTTCTTCATTTGTTAAGGAAGAAAAATGATACAATAAATTTTTTCTCTTGAATTCTGAAAACTCGTAAGTTTCTGTCATGGTAATACATTCCGTCGGGCAGGGAAAAACACATAATTGACAATAACAGCATTTTGCGAAATCGATATCAAACTTTGTAACCCACAAAGCTTTCTTTTTCCCGTTTGATGTAGTCCCTAAATCATCACCCGGAATAGATTTTACGGTATCAATTGAAATGCAACTTACCGGACAAGCTCGGGCACATTGATCACATCCAATACAATCATCAATATTAACATAAAGTCTGTTTCTTACACGTTCGGGCAAAGGTAATTTTACATCAGGATATTGAATTGTTACTGCCGGTTGAAAAACATGTTTTAAAGTTATTTTCATACCGACTAAAACAGTCCATATTCCAAGCCATGTATTTTTAAAGTATTCTTTCATATCAAATTAAACTAATTAATCCAATTATTATTAAATTAACAAAAGCATAAGGAATTAAATATTTCCAGCAAATAGTCATTAATTGATCAACACGAACACGCGGAAGTGTCCAGCGAAGCCACATTTGAACGAATACAAAGAAAATTCCTTTTGATGCAAACCAGAAAACCTGTTCAAACGGAACCATCCATGAAGCACCGATTAAATTTCCAATATAACCAAATGGGGACTGATATCCGCCAAAAAACAAAACAGAAACAACTGCAGAAACCGCAAACATATTGCCGTATTCTGAAAGAAAAAACATCGCAAATTTCATTCCCGAATATTCTGTATGATATCCTGCAACAAGCTCAGATTCGGCTTCCGGCATATCAAAAGGAGTTCTGTTTACTTCAGCCAATGAACTTATGTAAAAAAGTAAAAAGGCAACAAGCATAAATGGAATCACAAGAAATTTTGATAATCCCCAGTCAGGTCCGCCAAATATATACCAGTTCCAAAAACTTGATGTCTGCATATCACTCAATTTTGCCAAATTCAATGTCCCTGTGAACATTACCATTGCTAAGATTACAAGAGCTGTCGGGATTTCGTAACTAACGATTTGTGCTGCAGAACGCAAAGCTCCATAAAGAGAATATTTGTTTTGTGATGACCAGCCTGCCATCAATATGCCGGCAACTACAAGTCCGGAAACTGCTATTATATAAAAAAGTCCTAAATCTGTATTCGAACCAATATATTTGCTTGAAAATGGAAGTGCAGCGTAAACGGCATAACTTCCGACAAATACAAGGTAAGGTGCAAGATTGAAAAATCTCTTATCAGTTGCAGTGGCAACAATATCTTCTTTCTGAATTAATTTAAAAAAGTCGGCAATTGTCTG
>PFVB01000154.1:0-147 GCA_002790395.1 Ignavibacteriales bacterium CG_4_9_14_3_um_filter_34_10
ATCACAACTATGTTTTAACTGTCAATTTTAATAAATAAGTTGTTTTTAATATCCTCAAAAAACAAATTGAAAGCAAATCACAACTTTCTCTTATGTAACAACCAAAAGAAAAAAGTTGTTTTTAATATCCTCAAAAAACAAATTGAA
>PFVB01000154.1:206-4881 GCA_002790395.1 Ignavibacteriales bacterium CG_4_9_14_3_um_filter_34_10
TCAAAAAACAAATTGAAAGCAAATCACAACCCTAAAGCAGTTTGACTTGCTCCTGTGTTGTTGTTTTTAATATCCTCAAAAAACAAATTGAAAGCAAATCACAACTGTAGTTTAATGCTTGAAGTGTAAAAGATGGTTGTTTTTAATATCCTCAAAAAACAATCCGCCATAGGGGGAGAAAGCAAATCACAGTTTTAAAAATATCATTTAATTTGTTATTTCATAATAAAATAAATATAAAAATCAAGTTCTTGCATTCATTTTATTTTAAATATATTTTAAATGGAAAGCATAATTTTTACGCAAAATTATAGTTTTTTCAGATAATTAATTAATTTGAAATTAAATTAAAAGAAGGCTTATATGCCATCTTTAAATTCTAAAGAGTTTGGTGAGATAATCATTAAACTTGAAAAACTTGCTGACGGGATTGACATTCACAAAACCGAAGCTGGGTTCGTGATTCCCAACTCCGATGAAATCCGTCAGGAAAAAACACAGATTGAACTTTTTCGGCATGAATACGAAATAGCCGAAAACGCAGCAAGAATCAAATACGATTCTTATTCTGAGCAAATTTCTGATGCACGCTCACTTATCGAAAAATCCAATTCTTTAATTCTGAGTTATTACGGAAAAAAGGATCAGATTGTTGGCGATTTTGGTATATCACCAAGAAAGTACGTCAGAAGAAGCGAAAGCCCAGAAAACATAGAAGTGGAACCAAATTAGCCAGCAAGCATCTTCTGATTCCACTTATTAAAATAAGTTTTACTAAACCAAACAAATGTTTTCAAACCAGAAAAATGGTTTTTTATTAATCTATTTTTGGATTTAACATACTAAAGCTATTCTTCAATGGTTTATTACTGATTCACTACCAATTCCATTCTAAGCAATGCTGCAGCCAATGTTTTTCCCTGTGCATCAAGTTTTAATGAAATTGTTCCGCCACCGCCAAGAGTATTATGCAAAATAAAATTCAAAGCCAGCAAGTTTGGCAATTCAAATCTTTCAACTTCACCAAGACAAATTCCTTCAAAGTAGGATTTCACTTTCTCGGCTGTAAGATATTTTTTGATTATCTCATAACCTTCCTTATTGTAGGCAATAATTCCAACATTTGCGGAATCGCCTTTGTCTCCGCTTCTGCCATGCGCAATATCAATTAATTTTATTTTCATATAATTATATTTTTATGATAAAATTTTCACTTCAGGTTTTACTAAAACTTTTGGAATAAGTGCAGGCCAATAAGCAACAACTTCAGCGGGTTTTGGTCTGCCGCCTGCAAATCCCGTAACACTTGGCGGACCAGTTAAAATCAATGGTGCAATCTCTCTGCCAAATCTTTCTACTGAATTATAATCTTTCGAACGAACTGCTACACGAAGCATTATTTCATTAATTTCATCTTCATTTGGAATTTTCACCAAAGGACCGTGACATGAATTTAGTCCAACAAATTCAGTCCTAATCTCTTCAAATGTCAATCCAAGATTTTTTAATCTTTCTCTCAATATTTGATCAGCCCGTTTTGCCTTTGTCAATGCTTTTGGCCAAGAATAAGTCAAACTTCCAACAGCAGAATATCCATAAAAATACGAGCATGAAACCTTATAAAATTTTGTTGGTGGAAATCCTTTTACATTCTTCATTAAAACTCTATTATCACCCAAATCCTCAAGTTCAACTGAAGAAAAATCCGCGACACAATCGGGAGTGATATAATCTTTTGGGTTTCCGATTTCATAAAGCAACTGTTCAGCCACAGTATCAAAAGAAACTTTCCCGCCAAGATTTTTATGTTTGGTAATAATCACATCACCATTCGGATAGGCTTCAGCAATAGGAAAACCAATCTGTGCAAAATTTTCTACCGATTCCCAATTACCCAGAAAATTTCCGCCTGTTGATTGCGCACCGCATTCGAGAATATGTCCGGCAATTGTACCGAGAGACATTAAATCATAGTTATCCATATCCCAGTTGAATTCATAAATCATTGGTGCAAGTGTAAGTCCTGTATCCGTTGTTCTGCCTGTAATTACAATATCAGCGCCAAGTTTTAATGCATCAACAATTGGCTCAGCACCAAAATATACATTTGCGCTCAGTAGTTTATCTTTTATAATGTTTATACTTTCATTTGATTCCATGTTGTTTAATTCGCATCCACTTGAGATTATAGTTTCAACATTATCAAGAATATTATCGCCAAGCACCACACCAATTTTCAAATCTTTTATTCCGATATTTTTTGAAACTTCTAAAACAGCTTCAGCACAGGCAATCGGATTAACACCTCCGCCATTCGTAATTACTTTAATATTTTTCTCTTTACAAACTGGCAAAATCCTTCGCATTAATTCAGGAATATCTTTTGCATATCCGAGTTTTGGATTTTTGTTTTTTTGTTTTTGTAAAATCGACATAGTTACTTCAGCAAGATAATCCATCACCAGATAATCAACATCGCCATTAATTACTTGCCAATATGGGGCTTCAATCAAATCGCCCCAAAAACCTTGTCCCGAAGCAATTTTAATTTTTTCTTTCATAAATATTCCTGCGTTTTAATATCATAAAGAATTTCATCAGCAATCTTTTCAAATGATGACTGATTATCAACTTCAATCCACATAATTCTTTTATCTTTGTTGAACCAAGTCATTTGTCTTTTTGCATATCGTCTCGTATTCCTTTTTATAAATTCGATAGCTTTTTCAAATGAAATTTCTTTATTAAGATAATTAATAATTTCTTTATATCCGACAGTATTAAGAGAGTTTAGTGCAGGTGAAAAACCGGCCACCAAAATTTTTTCAACTTCTTCAACTAATCCCATTTCAATCATTTCGTCAACTCTTTTTTCAATATTATCATAAAGTTCCTGCCGATTCCACAATAGTCCAAATTGCATAAACTGAAAATCTGTTGTTCTTATATTTTTATTTTTAATGTCTGAGAACTTTTGGTTAGTCGTTTTATAAATTTCTATTGCACGTATTACCCTTTTCCAGTTCTGAGGAAGCATTGAATCTGCACTTTGTTTATCAATAGATTTCAGCATTTCGTACAAAAATTCATTTCCTTTTTCCTTTCTAATTTCAAGCAATTCTTTCCGAAAATTCGGGTCTGTATCCGGCACATCAATAATTCCGTCAATAAGAGTTTTGATATATAAACCGGATCCGCCAACTACAATCGGTAGTTTATCAGTCTGAAAAAGATCTTCAATAATTTTCAAAGATTCTTTTTCAAATTTCGAAACATTAAATTCTTCATCAGGATTCAACAAGTCGATGAAATGGTGTTTAACTGAATGCAATTCTTGTTTGGAAGGTTTTGCTGTCCCAATATTTAATAATTTAAAAATCTGACGGCTATCAGCAGAAATTATTTCAGAATTAACTTTATCAGATATTGCTAGAGCGAGTTTGGTTTTTCCCGAACATGTTGGGCCAACAATTACAGCAGCTACTCTTTCCACCCTTCTCTTCCAATCAGTGGAACGAATGAAAAATCCGGAAATGTTTTAACAGAGTATTTTTCATCGGAAAGTTTTGTAAACAATTTCAATTCCTGCTTTTTTTTTGGTCCAATTGGGATAATTAATTTACCATCGATTGCTAATTGCCGAAATAAAGATTTAGGTAAATCCGGACTTCCGGCAGTAACGATAATTGCATTATACGGAGCAAATTCATTCCATCCCAAAGTACCATCTGCACATCTCAGAACCGCCCTGATTCCAAGTTGGTCAAATAATAATTGAGTTCTGTTATACAATTCAAAATTTCTTTCCACGGAAAACACTTTCATTTCCAAATAAGAAAGTATTGCTGCCTGGTATCCTGAACCTGTGCCTATTTCAAGAATTTTATCGCCTTCAGAAAGATTTAATACTTCAGTCATAAAAGCAACAGTGTAAGGCTGTGAAATAGTTTGATCATATCCAATCGGCAGCGCATTGTCTTTATAAGCGTGCAATCGAATTGCTGCAGGAATAAATAAATGACGCTCAACATTCTCAATTGCATTTAATACCTTCTCGGATGTAATTCCTTTTTTCCTCAAAGTATCAACCAAACTTTTTTTTTCGCTTTCGTACATAGCAGGAGAACTTTATTTAGGGTTAAATTGACTAATCAAAATTTTCTGAATTTATGAATAATATCATCGTCTTCAATAATATTAATTATATTTCTTTCTTTAAAAAAGAAAGGGAGTTTAATTCCAAAATCAAACCCAACTACAACAATTTTATAACTTTCACCAGCTTTGAATTTTTTTGTTAATTCCTCTGCGTTTGTTTTTTTATGGAAGCGGTTATTCATATTGATAAATTTTTCGGTTGTAGTATGTATATAAGAAAGATATTGTCCGTCTTCAGAAGTTGTTTCTTCAATACGCATAACTACAACATCAACTTCTTTCTCAGCCAGAACATATTCAAAAAAGAGTGCGAAAGAATAAATAATGACAACCAAAAAAATAATTGGGAGGAAAAATCCGAATAGTTTTTTCATTTTGTCTCCAATTAGTGGTAAAAGAATATTTGAATAGAGATTAATTAGAGAGGCGCCGATCGGATTCGAACCGATGAATAAAGGTTTTGCAGACCTTCCCCTTAAGCCGCTTGGGTACAGCGCCAAATAATTGCAAATTGATA
>PFVB01000063.1 GCA_002790395.1 Ignavibacteriales bacterium CG_4_9_14_3_um_filter_34_10
TCTTTGCACAGGGACTAATTCCTTTTTCAGTTTTTCTTACAAGTTCCATTGTTCAAGATGGACACGGAATGTTGCCGATGCTTTCATATTCATTTAAGGATTCTATCAGACTGAAAATTTTTAATTTAGTAATTGGTGTTTCAATCGGTTTAATACTTTTAGCGATAAATTTTTAATAATAAAATCAAAGGAGAAAAAAATATGTACAAATCAATCATCTTAATTTTGGCAATCATTTCAATAAATTTATTTGCACAACAAAAAAATAATGTCCCATTTCTAATTGAGAACGGAAGTGAACTTTCTTTCACTCAAACAATTGATAGTTTAAAGAATTGTGGAAATCGAAATGGCTGGAAAGTTTTAACTATTCACGATCTTCAACAATCACTCAAAAAAAATGGTAAAGAAGTTTTGCCAGTCAATGTAATTGAATTATGTAATCCAAAATATTCTTATGAAGTTTTAAAAGATGATAATTCAAAATTGATTTCTACAATGATGCCTTGCAGAATTTCTGTTTATGAAAAAGCAAATGGTAAAACATACATCTCAAGAATTAATCCGGAATTTTTATATAACAGTTTCGATAGTTCAAAATCAAACGGAATGTCTAAAGCTATTGAAGAAATTGAAAGTATAATAAATAAACTAATAGTTAAATGAAACAAAATAAAAATCATTGGTACGATGGCTGGTTCTATGATGTTTTCATAGCTCCAAATCAGGATAGATTATTTTCGTTAATTAAAAATATTATAGAGCCAGATTTATCCGTTCTTGATGTTGGTTGCGGAACCGGAAGATTTTCTTTTACAATCGCAGATAAAAGTAAATCAGTACTAGGAATTGATTTATCAAAGCGAAATATTGAAAAAGCTAAATCGAATCTTGCAAAATATCCAAATGAAAAAATTTCATTCACACATTCAACAATATCAGATTTGATTTCACAAAATCTTCATTTTGATTTTGCAGTGATGACTTATGTAATTCACGAAGTAAATGAAGAAGAACGAATAAAACTATTAAAAGATATTTCAAATGTTGCAGATAAAATAATCATCGGCGATTATCTTGTTCCAAAGCCAAATGGATTTTGGACAGTATTGAATGAAGTTGTTGAATTTGCTGCTGGAAGCGAGCATTACAGAAATTATAAAAATTATGTTCGCAATGGAGGATTACAAGATGTAGCAAACAAAGCTAGACTAAAAATTATCAAAGAAATTAAAAATAAACCATCAACAAGTCATTTAGTTGTTTTAACGAAGTGAGGAGTAAATGAAATTAGCTAATACTGATTTGAGAAATATTTTTTTTATGTCCGCTGTTAAAACCGGTTATGGTGATGCAGAAGGAAATATCTCTGAACGACATCTTGCATTTTGGGATAAACGTTCCAAGCACGTTGCGGCTGTTATTTTTGAACCATTCTTTATTGATAAAAAAGTTCGGGAACTTCCAACACAAATCGGAATTGATTCTGATGATAAGATTGATGGACACAAAAAATTAGTTGAAATTGTTCATCGCAATAGTGCAAAAGCTGTTGCACACATTAATCATCCTGGAAGAATGGCAAATCCAAAATTGCCTGGCAATGTTTATCTATCAGCATCAGATATTGAATGCCCGAACGGTGGACAAAAACCAAAATCACTTTTAATCGAAGAAATTAAAATTGTTCAGCAACAATATGTTGATGCAGCTATTCGTGCAGAAAAAGCCGGTTATGATTTTATTGAACTTCAGTTTGGACTTGGTTATTTAATTGCTCAATTCATTTCACCAAACTCAAATAAAAGAACCGATGAATATGGTGGAAGTTTTGAAAATCGTCTACGTTTTGGATTAGAAATGTTGCGTGGAATAAAATCTTCTACAAATCTTCCAATCATTGTTAGACTTAGCGGCGATGAAAAATATGAAGGCGGATTAACAATTCAAGATGCAATCGAAATTGCAAAAGTGCTTGAACAAGAAAAGATTTCTGCACTTCATATTACAAGTGGTGATGCTTGTATGAGTCCGCCTTGGTATTATCAGCATCATTTTATACCAAAAGGAAAAACGTGGGAGCTTTCAAAAATAATAAAAGAAAATGTTGCACTTCCGGTTATAACAGTTGGACAAGTAAATGAACCTGAAGATGTTGAAGAAATTATATCCAACAACGCAGCCGATTTTATCGTAATTGGAAGAGCATTAATTGCAGATCCGGATTTTGTTGGAAAATATTTAAAGCAAGTTGAAGGAAGAATTCGTCCGTGCAGTTCTTGTTTGACCGGCTGTTTGGGAAGAATTAAAATTGGTAAAGGTCTTCAGTGTGAAATTAATCCGCTCGTTGGGAGAGAACTTGAAGAAATTACTCCGGCAGAAGGACAAAAAAATTATGCAGTTGTTGGTGGTGGCTTAGCAGGAATGCAAGCTGCATTAGCACTGAAACAAAGAGGTCATCAGGTTACATTGTTTGAAAAAGAAAAACTTGGTGGACAATTTAATTTTGCACCACTTCCATCGCAAAAACATTCATTGCAAAAACAAATTGATTATTTCATTGATGAAATTAAAGATGCAAAGATTAAGGTCATCAACAAAGAAGCAACGACGGAAGATTTGATTGGAAATTATGAAGGAGTAATTATTGCAACAGGTTCAAAACCATTTATTCCACCAATTGATGGATTGAAAGAATATCATTGGGCAGAAATACTTTATGAATTTAATCTTCCTAAAAATAAAAATGTGCTTGTTATCGGCGGCGGATTAATTGGAGTTGAAATTGCAAACACACTTGTTGACTATGATAACAAAGTTATTGTTGTAGAAATGCTTGAAGACATTGCACGTGATATGGAAATGGTTACACGAAAACTTAACCTTAAAAAACTAATAGAAAAGAATGTAGTTGTTTATACTAATAAAAAAGTTTCGATGGTTAGAGGTTCAAATGCAATGTTAAAGAGTAAGAATGTATTTGATGATTTCTGGATTGAAAAAATTGATGTATTTGTTGTTGCAGCTGGAATGCGTCCTAACAAAGAGCTGATAGAAAAATTGAAAGAGAAAATTCCTTATTATGTTGTCGGTGATGCAGATAAAATTGGTGATGCCGTTTCTGCAATTCAAAGTGGATATTTTGTTGCAAAAGAACTTTAATACATTAAGGAAATTTAATGGACATAAAACCAATTCAGGATTACTATCCCGATGAGTTAATTACTCATGTTACGCAGATTACCAAACCTCCGAGGTTTCAATGAATCTATTATAGAGAATAGTCTTTATTTATCAACCCCAAAACAACTTAAAGGTTGTTCAGTTGACAAAACCTTGTAGGTTTTTAACACATTTGCGTAAGGTGACATAATTATTTAGTTTGTATTTTCATTATTGAGTTCACTTTGAAAAGCTGTTTGTAACAGCCTTCATTGCGAATCCCGATTCATCGGTATAAAGAAATCTTTATGATATTACTTGAAATAGTAGGATTGTTTCGGTAAGTAAATCTTACAATAACAGAAATATCCTTTTTTAGCAGACTCGTAAATAATTAAAAACAAAAATTATTTTAAAATCAATGTTAGACTTTAGACTAAAAGTTTTTTTATCGGTGGCAAAGAATTTAAGTTTTACAAAAGCTTCGAATGAGTTATATATTACACAACCAGCAATTACCAAACATATACAAGCTCTGGAAAAAGAATACGGGCTTCCTTTATTTAATAGAAAAGGGAGTAAAATTTATCTAACATTGGCAGGAAAAGAATTGTATGATTATTCAAAACAAGTTTATAAATTACATAAAAATCTTGAAGATAAACTAAATAATTTCAGAAAAGAAAAAATCGGTGAGTTAAAATTAGGGGCAAGCACAACTATCGCTCAATATGTTTTACCACGGATATTAGCAGAGTTTAAGAAAAATTATCCTACGATTAAAACTTCTTTACTGTCGGGGAATTCGGAACAAATTGCTAAAGCATTAATTAACGAAAAAATTGATTTAGGTTTAGTTGAAGGTAAAATAAAGAACCCTGAAATCAAGTACGAAATCTTCTTAAACGATGAGCTTGTTTTAGTATCAAGTAACAAAAATAAATCTGTAACAAGTAGCGTTATTAATTTAGAACAATTCAAAAAATTACCACTTGTACTTCGTGAAAGAGGTTCCGGTACACTTGAGGTCTTTGAGTATGCTTTGAAGAATAAAAAAATAAAACTTAGTGAATTGAATATTGTGATGTATCTTGGCAGCACAGAAGCAATTAAACATTATGTGGAAAATAGTGATAGTTTTGGCTTTCTATCAATACGGGCAATAAAAAAGGAATTAGAGAATGCATCTCTTGTTACTAAAAAAGTAAAGAATTTAAAGGTAACACGCACTTTTGATTTTATTTCTTTACAAGGTTCAACAGCTTCAGATATTACTCTCCTATTCAAAAAATTTACAAAAAAGTATTTCTAAAGGATGCTTCGCAATAACCAAAAGTAATAAGCAATAACTATTTGGAATTGGTTTCATTTCTTTCTAAAGATTAGATTTCAATTTATTATTATAAATTATTCGATGGATAGTATGAAAGATAATAAGTCTGTGCAAAATGGTGATGAAAATAAATTCATCCACTTTTTCAAAGATATAAGTTTTCGCGAAGTGATTTTTATTTCTGCATTTATATTTACTCTAATGCCTTTTGCATCTCCTCCTATTGCACTTGTGATAGGAATTTTAATTGCATTCACTATTGGGCATCCTTATTTGCACTTAAATAATAAAGCAACAAAAATATTTTTGCAAATTTCTGTTGTCGGTTTAGGTTTTGGAA
>PFVB01000176.1 GCA_002790395.1 Ignavibacteriales bacterium CG_4_9_14_3_um_filter_34_10
ATATTAAAAGACTCTTCTTTAACCGGGTTGAATATCACAAAAAAAAGTCAAATCATAGCGATCATCGTTTTATTCACAAGTATAATGAATATTCTTCTGAACTACCTTTTAATTCCGATTTTACAAACTTCAGGGGCAGCTATTGCAACCTTAATTTCATCAGTCACTGCTTACTTTGTTTCATATAATTATGCTCAAAAAAACTACCGGATACCTTACGAAATAAAAAAAATTACTCTAATTATTTTTGTGGGAATTTCATTGTTTGTTATTTCAAATCTATTTACCTCTGTTACATTTTTTGTTTTACTAACCATTAAATCTTTATTGTTCGTTTCATATCCGTTCATTTTGTATAAGTTGAATTTTTTCGAAGAGGTTGAAATATCCAGCTTGAAGCGAGGTTTTAATGATTTCAAATTGCTAATTAGGCAAAAAATTTTATAGGTTTATTCTCAAAGTCATATTGTTTCAATTGTTTATGGCGACTCTGATTTACTAATTAAAAAAATAATCTTTAATAAACAATTTTAACCTTGGAGACGATTTTTATTTTATATATCGTCCCAAGGTTCTAATTTCATTTCATCAAAATCATCTTCTTTGTTTCAGCATAATTACCGGTTTTTAATGTGAAGAAATAAACACCGCTTGCAAGCTCACTTCCATCAAATTTCAATTCGTATTTTCCAGCTGGTTTTTGCTCATTAACAAGCGTTGCAATTTCCCGCCCGAGAATATCATATACTTTTAATGTAACGTTACTTGTAACCGGTAACTGATAACCGATAATTGTACTTGGATTAAATGGATTTGGATAATTTTGATAAAGAACAAAATCCTGCGGAATAGTTTTATTCTCTTCCACATCAGTTATAAAACTAGGTCTGACAATTTTTTTGTCTGTAAATATTTTATAATCACCTGCATTTAATGCAACATTCATATTTACATCTGTTACACTTATTGAATCCTGAGAGAAATATTCATACCACTTTCCGCTATGCTGAAAACCTGCTGATATTTCGCCGTAAACAACATTAAAATTTCCGACAATGACAGCATTCATTTCACTGTTATTCAAGGTGTATTTTTTAATTTCCGGGAAAAGATAAGTTGCAAAATCGTTAGTAGAAAATACGGGATATTCTTTTTTCAATTTTATTAGTTCTGACATTGTACTGAATAAAGAGTGTCTTGTCGAATCCTGATAGTAATTCCATAAAATGGGTTTATTTCCCGTTCTGCCGTTATAATCAATGCTTACATCATAACCAAGTTCACCAAATTGCCATAACATTTTTGGTCCGGGGAATGTAAAGAAAAATGCTGATGCTAATTTAATTCTATCCAATGCTGTATTAAGATTTCTAATGTTATATATCCCTGAAGCATTTCCATATTTCAGGTTTTTAACCATGAGTCTTTCTTCATCATGACTTTCTGCATAACCGACAAGATTCTGAACATTCCATCCTCTGCTTTTGTATGAAATGCCCGTAAGATTTGATTTACCACCATCATGCCAGCCCATTGTTGCTTCATTGTAAGGATCTGTCATCTTTCCCCAAATTAAAAATCCATAATTAGCAAGAACCGTTTCTTCGCTGTTATCTGCAAAATGTTCAAGGATTAAAAATAAATTTGGATCAACGGTTCTAATCTGATCAGAAATTCTTTTCCAAATATTTATTCTTGACTGATCATATTGTCCCCAAAAACCCACATCATTGATACTTGGCACCTGAGTAAATCCTTTGCTTAAATCAAATCTATATCCGTCAATCTTATATTCTTCAACCCAATGTTTCAGAACTCTGTCAACAAAATATTTTGTATCTGTGCTTTCATGATTCATATCATTTCCGACATTAAACGGATGCCGTGCAGTTGGATTCAGCCAAGGATTATTTAAGGCTGGCCGATTGTTTGCACTGTCCCAGTAAAGAATGGCTAAAGGAGAAGAACCCATCTGATGATTTAGAACTATGTCAAGTATAACTGCAATACCTTTTGAATGAGCTTTGTCGATAAATTCTTTCAGCTTGTTTTTTGTGCCATAGTATTTATCGGGCGCCATCATATAAGCAGGGTTATATCCCCAACTTTCATTACCATCAAATTCCATCACAGGCATTAATTCAATTGCATTTACTCCAAGTTTAATAAAATAATCAAGTGTATCAATTAATGTTTGATAGGAATGCGTTGAAACAAAGTCACGGATTAACAATTCATATATAACCAATTTTTCTTTTGGCGGTCTTTGAAATGTTTGATTGTGCCAAATATATTTTTCTTCGCCTGTCTGAAACACAGAAACAATTCCCGTTGTTTTTCCTACAGGATATTTTTTTAAACTTGGGTAAACAACATTCCCAATACTTCCATCATTCCATGGATCAAGTATTTTTTCACTATATGGGTCACCGACTTTTATACTTCCATCAACTAAATACTGAAAAGCATATTCTGCCTGAGGAGTTAAATTTTGTAATTCTATCCAGAATGTATTTCCATCTGTAGTTTTTTTCATTTCGTAATTCGGATCAACAAGCCAATTGTTAAAATCGCCGATTAAATATGCAAATGATTTATTCGGTGCATATAAAACCAAAATTACAGTTGTATTATCAACAACGTTAATTCCCGGTTTTACACCTGCCGGCAAATCTTCAACTACAGTATTTCCCCGAGTAACAAAATACATTGAATCAGCAGTTTCATTTCCAATTCCATCTTTAGCAATTGCAACAATTAAAGTTTTTCCCGTTTCTGTAATTGTTAAGCTATAGTTTAAAGAGTCATTTGTAGTTGAAGAAACCAGTTGTTCATTTTTATAAAGTTCAAGTGAAACTGAGTTGCTGCTAATTGCTAAAACATTTATATTTTGATTTAATTCGGCAAATAGAAATTCCTCTGAAGGGGATGCAATTGCAACAGATAAACTACCGGTGTACATTTGAACAAATATATCTGCACCACCAACATCTCTTCCGGTTTTTGAGCCATCAGGGTTCCTGAACACAAAGGCAAGTTGCTGTATTTGTTCGGATTCGCTTGTTAGTTGATAAAATGTTCTTGCATTTCCAACGACCAATTTAAATGTGTTATTTCCCTGATAAGTCAATTTTGGTTGCGTTGTATTATTACCCCAAGTTCCAATAACATGCTTCCAGTCTGATGAAGACGTGCTTAGATTTGTAATCACACCAGTATGCGCGTACACATCTCCCGTAAAATCTTTAAGTCCCTGATTTCCTTTATCTGCGTGAAAATAAATTGTCAACTCGTCAGTTTGAGTTGGAAAAACAGGCACCGTAGAAATCACTTGAGCAAAAAGTGAATTAATAAAAAACAATGGTAGAAAAGTAACTTGAATAAAGATTTTTGTTTTCATTTTTATCCTTTTTATATAATAAACATCTATTTTAATTTAAAAATTTCCAATTTACTCCCAAACGTAAACTGCGGCTTGGCATAAGATAATATGGTTGAACATAATATTTTGAATCCAGAAGATTTTCTATTACGATAAAAACAGTCGCTCTTTTTTGTATAACTCCGGAAACAAACAAATCAAATATAAATTCAGGAGATATCATTCTTGAATTAATCGGGGAAACTGAGCCCAAAGAATCTGCTTTCAAGTAAATCATATCAAATCTTTCGAAATCTATTGAAGTGAAACTCTTTTCCGAATAATAATTACAATTTATTCCAGCTTTAAGATTCAGATTATTACTAAACAGATTATCAATAAAATAAACACCAGCCTTTCCAAATATTGACGGATTAGAAATTAACTTCTGCTCGTTGCTTGAAACATAATAGTTAAGATTAACAGAAGCAACGATTTTCCAAAATCTTAGCTCTGCATAATAATTTATTCCCTGTGTTAAAATATTTTTAAGAATGTACGCCCCAGTTTCATTAACAACGGAAGTATCTGAAACATACCTCAACACCGGAAACACGGAGTTTTTGGAGTTCCATATAAAATAAGAAATTTTATTGGATATGTTTTGTGTCTTAAACTCCATAGAAAAATCAAACGCCGATATTTTTTGTTTGAAGTATTCAGGTAAATATTTTTGCTGAATCCACGATGCAGGTTTTTCAAAATTTGAATATCCGGCATAAATATTTAATCTGTCGGTTAGCACAAAATTCACTCCGGATCCCGCTCCAAAATAGTTTTTACTTTTCACGTTAATGGACTTGAAATAAAACGACGGAATTGCAAAACCAAAATCATGTTTTATTTTTCCCGCAAATGAAGAGTGGAAGTATTTCTCTTCGCTTTTTGTAAGTTGATTATTAATTGAGATTCTTTCTGAATTAGCCATTATTTCAATAATCGTTTTCCCAAAGCTATATGGTTGGTATATTTTTAATCCAAAAGTATTGTATGAATTATCATCAACAATTGTTGGAATTTTATCCTTCAGATTCTTTTTGTCCTGCTTAAATTCCTGAAGTTCATCTTGCAAATAAAAACTAATCTGAGTCTGATAATCTTCAATCAATTTTGCATAAATATTAAAATCAATTTGATTAATTGTATTGCGCAAGAATCTATTAGGATAAATCGGGTTCGATTGTAAATCATCATAAATCAATGAGTTATTAACCGCACCCCCATTTAATTGAGTTTGATTTTTTGAATAATAATAATGCGCTGAGAAATTAATTCTGTTCGAATATAAATACTTCAGTCGGGAAAATATTTGCCAGTTACTGAAATCATTATTGAACTCAGTGTTTTTAGAATTGATCGAC
>PFVB01000022.1 GCA_002790395.1 Ignavibacteriales bacterium CG_4_9_14_3_um_filter_34_10
CAAACTTAAACTCTGTAATTAGTTTTTGTTCTTTGAAAATTTTCAATTTATGCTCGCTGGTTAGAATAACTCCCTTAATGTATTCGTACTGAGTTTCTTCCGGGAGAATAAATGATAAACCAAATATGTTAAACTTAAGATCGCTTCTAACAAAGCGAATTACGTGTATCTCACCCTCACTAAGAGCAAGAGGTTTATCGGGAAGACGATAATCTTCTCTCAAAACTACAAGAGGATAATTTAGATGTTTTCTGCATTGTTCAGGTGTCTTACCATCCTGAGTACTGTAATAGTGATTTTGATTATGAATTTGACAGAAGCGATCTGCAGATGCTTGAATTTGATCAATATTGTCAAACCTCTCAGAGTTAAGAACAGCAGCTTGCATTGTATTATTAAAGTGCTCAATAATTCCATTTCTCCAAGGTTCTCTTATTGGAATGAACACTGGGGTAACTTTATGGAGCAGACAAACTCGGATTACTTTCCCCAATGCAGTGGGTCTGATTAAACTTCCCCAGAAAGATAAATCATTATCCATCTGTAAAAAATCAGGTATGCCGGCAGTCTTCCAGAATCGGATTAAACTATTGCAAACATTATTTGAACCTTGGCTTTCAAGTGCAGAAACCTGAGCATAATGTGTATCGCAACAAATCAGATTGAGAAAATAGTATCTTGTTTTGCTATATAAATATCGAGGACCCACAAAATCCATTTGCTGAGATAATAAATATGCATAAGGATATTTTTTCCCTTTTGCTTTGTAAGTATCAGGTCTCTTTATATGAGTAACTTTGTTTTGCTGTAATATGCGTGCAATACTCCAAACTGGAGGTGGTGCTATGTTTCTCATCTTTAAGTGATAGAAAATAGCTTGAGGACCATATTGCATAAAAGCAGTTGACATCAATTGTTTCCTGGTTTCCAGAACCAATAGCTCTGTGTTAGATCCAATTTTCTTTTTCTTTGTTTTTGGTCTTCTGGATTCTTCGACGTACCAACATCCCGATTGATCATTTTTATATCTTTTTAACCATTTATAGAACCATCGTCTTGAACAATTTAGAGTTTTACAGATTTCAGATATATTCCATTTATTGTTAAATAATTCAATGGCTTTTATCCGTAGTTGTTCTTTTGTAAAATTGTTTTTCATTGCTATCCTCTTTTTATTTTAGGATAGCAAATTCATAAAACTTCGGTTTAATAAATATTTTTATTCACTAAGATATATGCACGATGTTTGCTAATTTACCGTTACTAATAGTGCACTTTGTTTAGCTAATTTAGTGTAACCGATGTTGTGCTAATTCTCAGTTAATAATTAAAAATCATCAATTTTAATCCCAAAATTAAAATTGTAGGCTTTGGCGGAGGAACTCCCGGGGTTCCTGCTTATGTAGTAGTTGATTTAATATATAACAAAGCAAAGAACAGCAAGAAATTCTAAAAACAAAAAAGGCTGCTCAAACGAGCAGCCTTTTTTATTTATCTGTTGGAAAATAAGATTGTGGAGGTGCGGGGAGTCGAACCCCGGTCCGAAACTACAAGTCAATGAACTTCTACGCACATAGTTTGTTTTTTGTGGTTCATTTTGTCAACTCCAACAAACAAGATTTAACAAAACTAACTTGATAAAAATTCGCCTCATCTACTCAAGTTCTTGATTTGGCTATCATACCTAAACGACGTTCAAAAATTCTTTGGTATGAAAAAGAAAGTTGAACGAACTGCCATAATTAGGCAGCTAAAGCGTAACTATTGTTATCGTTTATTTTTTTTCCCGATTATTAACGTGACCTCGGGGTTCACGATGCGCTATTCAAAGCCAAATTAATCCCGTCGAAGCCAAAATTCACCCCCTTGGTGAATTTATTATGGATTCCAAATTGTATCAGGAATATTAGCTTGAAAATTTTCAAAACGAGAAAGAACAAATAAAAAATCTGAAAGCCTATTCAAATATATCATAACTTCATTAGAAATGTCAACTGAGTTCATTAATCTAACCACTTTGCGTTCAGCCCTGCGGCAAACAGTTCTTGCAAGATGAAGATAAGCAGCAGATTTTGAACCGCCGGGTAAAATAAAATTTGTTAACGAGGGCAATTTGTCATCGAAGTAATCAATTTTCTTTTCCAAATAGTTAATCATTTCATGAGATGACCTTAAAATTTTAGAGTCATTCTCTGAGGTATTTACTTTCACAGTAGCCAAGTCACTTCCAACAACAAAAAGATCATTCTGAATTTTAATTAACACTTCAGATACTTCAGCATTTTTTGTTTCAGTGAGAACGATTCCTAAAATTGAATTCAGTTCATCAACACTTCCATAGGCTTCAATTCTGTCATGATCTTTTGAAACTCTTCCGCCACGGAACAATGAGGTTTTACCTTCGTCACCTGTTTTAGTGTATATTTTCATTTTTCCCTATTGATTACAAAATTGAACATACAATTTTTCTGTCTTTATAATTAAACGAGAAACTCTTTTCACCATTTAAAAAACTATTTCTGATAAGAGCAAGTCCAAGAATTTTTTCATGCTTTGGTGAATTCACAACACTTGATATTTTACATAACAATTGGTTGTTCTCAATTAGTTCTATAGGCAATTCAAATCCATTGGCGTCTATTAGAATGTTCGATAAAGTATATTGAATTTTATTGTATGTATCCTGACGAGCAATGATTTCCTGACCAATATAACATCCTTTACTAAAATCAACTTCGTGAATCAGCTTTAAGTCATGCGGATTAAATTCATCAGATAATTCATTTGGAGCTTTTGCAATTTGATTTTCAACTCTGAATATTTCATAAGCATCAATTCCCACAAGGCCAAAATCAAAAACACTTTTCTCTTTCAGGAAAATATTAATGATTGATTCATAGTTATTTGAATCTGATATAATCCAATATTTTGCAATCTGGTTTGCTTCAACATTTTTAATTAAATAAAAATCAACTGCATCATAGTTGAAAGCAATAAAATTATTTTCAGTTAGCTTGTCTATTTCGTTACCGCAAATCATAGTTAAATACGATTCGCTTTGAGGTCCTAATATTTCGAATATTGAAAAATCAGAGTTCAAATCAGAAATTTTGATGTCTTCATTAATAATAAATCTTTGAATCCACCGGTTCAATTTTTCTTTGTGATTTTCGCTTCCAATCAGAAAATAATATTCTCCGAAAGAAAGGAAAGAAGTTCTGTCAATAATTTTCCCTTTATCATTCAAGAACAGAGTGTTGTTTTTTTCGCCAGCCTGAAGATTCTTAATCGAATTAGTGGAAATTCTGTGAATAAAATCAAGAACATCCTTCCCTTCTAATTTCATAATCGATTTGTATGAAATATCTCTGAACCCAACTCCGTTTTGCAAAATAAAATATTCATCATTGCAATTTGTATATGAAGAAATTTTCCCTTGGGAATTAAAGCTGATTTCCGGAAAAATATTATTTAAATAATTCTTTTTATTTTCGATAAAGTTTTTGTAACTCATAATATTCTTAATATTTTCTGTACCAACGAGGGTTTTTGTTCGTAATATAAAGTTGTCTTTTATCGCTCCAATAAAATGGGATTGAATCGAGAACTTTAATTTGATATAGTGAATCCACCTGCCAATGATGCGCATTAAATCTATATTCGTAATAATCCGGATATTTATCATTATTTACATTGGCAAGAGTTCTTTTGTTGATTATTCCGACATAAGTCTCAAGTAAATGTGGTTTGTTTTCAATTCCGTCAACAAGGAAGAAATTGAAATTTCGATGACCTGAAATAATACCGTCTTCAAAATTCAACTGGACATATAACGTGTTGTTAAATTTCCATTTTTTTACTTTCATCGAATTAAACCCGCCATGCATCGGGGTTTCTGCTTCCCAAAGTTCGGTAAATGTGCCATTATCACAAGTGAATAATGCCAGATAAAAGAAAGCCGTTCCAAGTTTTGTACTGTCCAAATTTATAAAACTTGACTCATAACCAATAACATTTTTTTTCTCAATATATCTTTCGCCTTCTTTTGACTTTGCAATCATGGCAAAAATATAATTTTTGTTTTTTTCTTTATAATAAATCACTGCTGGTTTGGGAATATTATATGTGAATGTTCTGTCGAATTCAATAAGATTAATCCCAGCCGGAAAATTATTCACAATAAATTCCTGTAATGACAGAGTATCACATGTAGTTCGGTTTTTATTAAACTCTTTTTGCTTTTGAATGTTGTACTCTTTGATATCTTTTTCTTTTGAGCCAGATAATTCAGGGCTTGAACTTCCTCCAACTCTTTCATCGCATGAAAATGATAAATAGCCAAAGGCAAATAATATAAGCAGAATGCCTATAACCAATCCAAATAACGATGCCATTAATTTCATTTTCTACTCACTGATAGTGATTAAAAATTTTTTATCTCATCAAAAAGCAAAGCCGAACTCTTAATTCCACGATAAAAATTACTTAAATGAAAATGTTCGTTTGGAGAATGGATATCGTCTGTATCCAAACCAAGTCCCATCAAAATAACAGGAGCTTTAAGAAGATTTGCAAAATCAACAACAATCGGAATTGAACCGCCTTCGCGTGTAAACATGGTTTTACCACCGAAAGCTTTTGAAACTGCATTTGCGGCAGCTTGAATATATTTATTATCAAGCGTAACTAAAAATGGCAGACCGCCATGAAGATTTTTAATGTTAACTTTTACAGTGTTCGGTGTAATTTCTTTTATATACTTTGTAAAAAGTTTTGCAATTTTATCGGGATTTTGATTTGGAACAAGTCTCATACTAATCTTAGTAGAAGCTTTTGAAGGCAGAACTGTCTTTGCGCCTTCCTGAATAAATCCGCCAACAATTCCATTGCAATCCAATGTCGGGCGTGCGGATAATCGTTCGAGTGTAGAATAACCTTTCTCGCCTTGCAGTTCTTTTACTTTAAGTTCTTTGGCAAATTTTGAATCCGAGAAATTTAATTTTCGATAATTCTCTTTCTCTTTTGCAGATAATTTAATTACATCATCATAAAATCCTGGAATAGTAACCTTAAAATTTTTATCATGGAGTTTAGCAATTATCCTAGCTAATTCATTTATCGGATTTGCAACTCCTCCTCCGAAACTTCCGGAATGAAGATCGCGATTAGCTGCAATAACTTCCACTTCCATGTAGCAAAGTCCACGTAATCCATAATTAATTGTTGGAACGTTTGGAGCATAGATACTTGTATCAGAAATCAAAACAACATCACACTTTAAAAGTTCTTTATGCGTTTTAATAAATTTTGCCAGACTGATACTGCCGATTTCTTCCTCACCTTCAATTAAAAATTTAACGTTTACAGGCAATTCACCTTTTGTATTTAAATAAGCCTCAACGCTTTTCATGTGAACAAAGTTCTGTCCTTTATTATCATTTGCTCCTCTGGCATATATTTTACCGTCCTTAACAACAGGGTCAAATGGATCTGATGACCATAACTCTAAAGGATCTACCGGTTGTACATCATAATGACCATATATCAAAACAGTTGGTTTTTTAGCATCCGTAAACTTTTCGCCATAAACAATGGGGTGATTGTCAGTTTTAAATATTTCGGTTTTATCCATCCCGATTCTTTTTAATTCATCAGCAACAAAATTCGAGCATTTAATAATATACTGTTTACTTTCTGGAAGCGTACTGATACTTGGGATTCTCAAATAATCTTTTAACTCATCAAGGTATCGTTCCTTATTTTGATCGATAGACTCTAATACGTTTTTCAAAATATCTCCTAAAATTATTTTATATAATTAATGGTCTTAATTTACTGCTATAATTTTCTCTATTCAACAATGATAATAAATATATCCCAAATAATTAAATTAGCAATAGAGATTCGGAAACAATTGAGAACAGATGATTTTATTTAAGTACATATTGAAAGCACATTTTTTACCGTTTTTATTTTCTGTGTTCACTCTTATTTCAATTTTCTTATTGCAATTTTT
>PFVB01000151.1:0-14247 GCA_002790395.1 Ignavibacteriales bacterium CG_4_9_14_3_um_filter_34_10
ACTGCCTTTGCTTGAATATTGTGAAGGCATCATCACTGCATGAACATTTTCTTTACCAAATGATTTAACCGCAATATAAGTGACAATTGCAGAATCAATTCCTCCGCTCAAACCGACAAGTGCTTTTTTGAAGCCGGTTTTATTGGCATATTCTCTCAAACCAAAAATCAAAGCTGATAAAACTTCTTCCTCAAATGGACTTTCAATGTTTTCAACTTTTGGATATTTTTTATTTGAATCAAAAATTATAAAATCTTCAGCATAAGTTTTTCCAAGTAAATTCAGATTGCCTTCATTGTCAAAACACATACTTCCGCCATCAAAAATCAAATCCGTTTGCGCTCCGACACAGCAGGCGTAAACCAGCGGGAGTTTATCTGTTCTCGATAAAACCGAAAGCATGTTATGCCTTTCCTGCCTTCTTCCATAAGCATAAGGACTTGCAGAAATATTTATCATTAATGTCGCACCTTTATCAACAAGTCTTTGGACCGGATCTTTTTCGTATCTTCTTTTCTTCCAATAATCAGCATCGTTCCAAATATCTTCGCAGATAGAAATTCCGAGGAATTCATCTTTGAATTTTGTTACATAAACATCTTTTGCCGATTCAAAATATCTGACTTCATCGAATACATCATAGTTTGGAAGAAGAGTTTTGTTCTGAACGAATTGAATTTTTGAATTGTAACAAAGAATGGCTGAATTATAAATTCCGGTTCCAACATTGTCATATTCTTCGGTTATCGACCCAAAGATTAACCCAACCTCTCCGGTTTTATGAGCTATATATTCAGCAGCATTACTTACAGCATTACGGAACTCTTTCTTTTCAATTAAATCCTGCGGCGGATAACCACAGAGAAATAACTCAGGAAAAATTACAAGATCAACTTCTTCTTTTACTCCTCTAAGATAGCCGTCAATAATTTTCTTTTTATTTCCTTCTATGTCACCAATAATTGGATTTGACTGACAAATTGCAATTTTCATATCAACATTTTTAATTTACTTTTCAAACTTAACGATGATAATTTTCTAATCAAAAATTGAACTTTATAATTGCAGATTGCGAATTGATTATTGCAAATTTAATACTAGGCTGCCAAGTGTGTTTTGAATTGAAATTGTAAGTTGCGACATAAGATTGTATCTTAAAACAAAGATTGTCAGTCTGAAGTTGTCGAAGACTAACAAGCGAATAAAATTTTAGGAATCTTCTGTGAGTAACTCTCGATTTCTCTCTTGCTTGATTTTATTTTTTAACAATAATAATTTTATAAAAAACTTATCAAAGGGTTCTCCGTCTAAAAATCTGAACTCAAAAAAAATAAAGTGAGGTTGATATGGGAGAGAAACTTTTTCGTTCGCGTAAATTTCGGGTGCTCGGTGGTGTTGCCGGCGGTTTGGCTGAATATTTTAATATAGATCCGGTAATCACGAGAATTTTATTCATTGCATTTATTTTAGCTAATGGAATCGGGGTTGCTGTATATATTATTCTCTGGATAATTGTGCCAGACGAACCGATTGAAAATATGCTAAACGATCTGAATAAAAAGAAAGATAATCCATCAGAGACGAAATTCCCTGACCTTGAGGAATTAAAGCCTCCTGTTTCCTCAAACAAATCAGGATTAATTTTCGGTATTATTATTACTGCTCTCGGAGTTATATTTCTGTTGTCAAATATTCTTCCTTTCTTCGACTTTGATAATATTCTGCCTATAATTTTC
Organism: Ignavibacteriales bacterium CG_4_9_14_3_um_filter_34_10; assembly: GCA_002790395.1. Taxonomy (GTDB): domain Bacteria; phylum Bacteroidota; class Ignavibacteria; order Ignavibacteriales; family Melioribacteraceae; genus UM-FILTER-34-10. The sequence continues at coordinate 1,737 of PFVB01000151.1, forward strand.
ATAATAGTTGGTGCATTTTTAATTTGGAATTCAACAAGGAGTCAGCAATGAAAACGGGACAAATTTTTTGGGGCGTATTTTTTCTTGCATTTGGATTTTTATTCCTCGTATCAAGGTACGATTTGATATCACTAAACTGGAGTTTTGCGTGGGACCTTTGGCCACTCATTCTTATTTTCTGGGGATTGGCAATTATCACCAAAAACTCGAAAGCGACGCCGTTCATCTCCGGTGGATTCGGATTAATTATAGCCGTAATTGTTTTCGGGATGTTCAGCAATATTTTCGATAATATTTCTTCCGACGATTTGGTATGGAGTGACTCAAGGAGTTCAAACAGTTTTTCTGAAGAGTGGAATAAATCAATCCAAATTGCTCATCTTGAAATGCAAGCCGGTGGTGGAAAATTTTTCATCAACGATAAAACAGAGAAACTTATAGAAGGCAAAGCGAAAGGTTTGTTTGCTAATTCTACATTCAGCGTTGATACTTCAGGCGAGATTGCAAATATTTATTATGAATCTTCCGATAATGATATCAAGATTTTTCCAAAGAAAGATTTAATAAATTATCTAAATGTTAAACTAAATGAAAATCCTGTTTGGGATATTGACCTTGAGTTGGGTGCAGCAAAATTAAATTTTGATTTAACCAAATTTAAAGTCGCTTCACTAAATCTTGAATCGGGTGCAACATCATCAACATTTAAATTTGGCAGTTTGCAAAAAGAGGTGAAAGTAAACATAGAAATGGGTGCGGCTAAATTGAAAATTCTTGTACCTGAAAAATTTGGATGCAAAGTTACAGGTGATATGGTTCTCGTAGCAAAAAATCTACATGGATTTAATAAAACAGAAAATTTTTACATTACGGACAATTACGAAAAAGCTGAAGGTAAAATTGATATTAATATTAACAGCGGTGTTTCCTCTGTAAGTATTGAAAGATATTAGACTTCATAACATAATTAAAAAGGCTGCCCAAAATTTTACTTTTGTGACAGCCTTTTATTTTTAATCAACCCCGAATTTTATAACGTGTATAAACCATTATAAAAACTCTACATTATACATTATACACTTTACATTATTTCAGCAGTACCATTTTCTTAATTTCTCTTACATTATTCTTCCCGTCATTCGAAGCGGCTTCCAAAACATAGAAGTAAATTCCTGATGCTGCATCTTTCGCAGTCCAGTTGATTTCATAAACGCCTGCTGATTGCTGCTGATTTACCAATGTTTCAACGATTTCTCCAATCGAATTGTAAATCGCCAGTTTTACATTGCTGGATGTAGGAATTGAATATTTTATCACAGAAGTCGGATTGAACGGATTCGGATAATTCTGTGAAAGAGCATATTGTTCCGGAATTTCATTGGTTTCATTAACATCAGTCACAATCACAGTATTTGTTTTACTTTCTTCACTGAAATTTCGTGAAGTATCAAATGCCCGGACCATAAACCAATATTTAGTATTCTCAGAATTAAGCAGCGGAAGATCGCATAAGGCTACTGAATTATTTCCATAGACGATCAGCGGAGAATTTTCTCCATTCCACCAAGTTGAATCTGATGAATAATAAACATAATATCCTGCCAAGTCATTTTCGGTATTTGCCTGCCATGAAAGAATCACACATTTCTCTGAGTCGAGAATTACATTCAAATTTTGCGGAGCTGCCGGCGGAATTAAATCAGGGACATTAACTGCTCTGTAAACTGTTTTTGTTTCCGCATTTGACGCTGTAATTGTCGCACGGTACAAATTAAACCCTGATGAATCTTTATTTGCCAGTACTTCGTACTCAACAAAAGCATTTCCATAGGCTGCAATATTTCCAATGTTGATTACCGGATTATTTGATGACAAAGTCAAACCATTAAATAATTCCAGATTGACCTGAACATCGGTGGCAGTAACATTACCTGTATTGAAAATATCATATCTTACAACAAAAGGATTTGGTATCAATTCATGTGTAAGTGTATCGATTGAAAGATTTGCAATTGCAGTTACATTAATTGAAAGTGGTGGCAGCAAATCTTTGTTTGGCCTTAAGAATCTCTGTGCTTTGTTATTCGACTTGTTCGATTCAGTGATATTATTAAGAGGATCAACTTTTATGACAATACTTCTGAACTCAGGATTGTTAGGTACAGTATAATCAAACTTGAATACTTCAACATTCCCTGCCCCAATAAAAGGAATATACCTTGCTGCTATAATTGGCGCAACACCACCAATATCAGGATCCCCATCATAAGCTTCAACATAAACATTAAATGCATCAATACTTCCTACATTATGTATCGTTGCAGTAACCGATAATAAGTCTCCCGGCACATAAACACTGTCAGGAATAGAAAATTCAATATCAGAAGTTGAAAGTGTTAAATCAGGCAATTGCAATGCAAAACTCAGAGGCATAAAATCCGCTCCAAAACCATAATTGCTTTGTACAGCAGACACATTTCCTGCACTTTCTATTTTGTAAACGTAACTTCCATAATCCGAAGTGAAGGAATAAAATTCACCTGCTTCCAATGTATCTTCATAAATTACAGTTGGCGAAGGATAAGGATAAGTGTCATATGTACCAAGTCTTGTTATTTTTACTGGGTTATTCTGTTCGAAAGAAAATACATGTATCTCGCTTTGGCAAGTTGGGACATAAAATAATTTTCCTGCTCCAATTCCTGTTTCATCAATTGACCTTGCCATGTATGCATAACCCCCGGACCAAACTCCGTAAGGGATATTTGCAACAGCAACTTTACCTGATGATTCAACTTTCCACCATGTTGTATCATTTACATTATATGCATGTACCTGCCCAGCCATTAAAGTATATGTCTCCAAAGTATCACCCGTTGAAGAACGAGTAACAACTACATCATTATTGTCTGAGTAGGAAACCACAGTAATACTGTTTGCCCATCCGCCAACAATACCGGAATAACCATAAAATAAATTTCCTGTAAAATAACCGTTTGCTGATGGTATATAATAATCCTGATCAGAATATGATAGTGCTGAAACAGGTTTTGTCCCCGTTACCTGAAGCGGAGTATTAACCGGAATACTTCCGCTGTTTGCAAATGAATAATGTTCACCTTCATTCAGTGTCCCTGCTGCAATTAAAGCACCTGTTCCCAGATTTCTTACAGTAAAACCGGTATTATCTTCATATCCGAAAATTATGAAATCGGAACTGTAACCGTATGTATTCATCATCCATGTATTTAATTTAGTTGAAACTCCCCTGCCTGCCTGGTCAACAGCAAAATATCCGTTAACATAGTTTGTAATTGGATCTCCAATCAGAACAGTAAATGATTTGCTTCCGACGATATGATAAACACCTCCGGAATATGTTGACCTGTGATATGTATCGGCTATTAAAGTATCTATTTCTAATAAGTTTCGTGAACCATCATAAATCTTAATTATTGTATCATCAAAATAAGAGAATATAACAATATCAGCGTAAGTAAAAATTGTAGTTTCAAATGAATCTACTGATTGCTGGTTTGCTGCAATAAAACGATTATTGTTGCTTTGCATTAAACCTGTGTTGTTTAGCTGCTTTAAAATATTTGCACCTTCAGGTGCACCTGCAATTTGTGCCCACAAAACATTTGGCATCAAACTGACTGATAAGAAAAGAAATAATGTTTGTAGCTTTTTGTACATAGACCCCTCCAGTTATTTTGTTAATAAATTTCCCAATCTTCTAATGATATTTCAACAATTATGCTACCAAATAAAATTGTGTAAATGATTAAGAATTTCTAAAACAAATATACGATAGTTTCTTCCCCGAAAATGTGATATGAAACAAGCAATAGATTTAGAACATAAGAAGGAGATAAAAAAAAGGAATGCATTATTTCGCATTCCTTTTTTATTTAGTATCATCAATAATTATCAGCTGCATCCTGTTGTAGCACCGCAGGTTTGACACTTCAGACACGTTCCGTTTCGCACCATTGTCATACTTCCGCATTCGGGACAAATATCGCCGGTGTAGCCGCGTTCTCTCGCTTTTTGTACTTCTTTATGATAAGTGCTTCTCTTCATAGGCTGTCTGTTCTCAATTGGCTGATTCATCAAAACTTCTTTATCCAATTCAACCATTCTCTCACTGATAATTTCTTCGCTTTCAAAGTCAGGTTCAATCAGCGGAAAATAATCAGGCTTTTTCATTTCCAATTCTTCTTCGCTTACATGAGCAAGGTCATTTCTGCCAAGATAAGAAACTGCAAGCTCACGAAAGATATAATCAATTACAGAAGTTGACATTTTAATTCTTCTGTTACCCGAAACAGGTCCGCTGGGTTCAAATCTTGTAAAAATAAATGCTTCCACAAATTCTTCAAGCGGAACACCATGCTGCAACCCCAACGATACTGCTATTGCAAAATTATTTAGCAGACTTCTGAAAGCAGCACCTTCTTTTGCCATATCGATAAATATTTCACCGATTTCACCGCTCTCATATTCACCCGTTCTGATATAAACAGTCTGACCATTGATTTTTGCTTTTTGTGTATATCCGTTTCTTCTGTCAGGCAGTCTTCTTCTTTTTGCAATATATCTGTGTATAATTTTCTCAGCAATTTTCACAATATCATTATTTTCTTTATTCTCAATTATTTCTTCAATTTCTTCTTCCGACATTGTGTTCAGCGGCTGCGACAACTTTGAATAATCGCGATAAAGTGCATTTGCTTTCACTCCCAATTTCCATGACTGCATGTAAGCATGTTTAATATCTTCTATTGTTGCCTGATTTGGAAGATTAATTGTTTTGCTAATCGCACCGGAAATAAAAGGTTGTGCTGCTGCCATCATTTTTATGTGTGCATCTGTCTGTATGTATCGTGTCCCTTTCTTTCCGCATTTATTTGCACAGTCAAAAACCGGATAATGTTCGTGCTTCAAAAACGGAGCTCCTTCAATCGTCATTGTTCCGCATACATAATCATTTGCAGATGCAATTTCTTCTTTTGTAAATCCAAGTACTGATAACATATCAAAATCAACACTGTTCAATTGCTCAGATGTTAATCCAAGATTTTGTTTGCAGAATTCTTCACCCAAAGAATATTTATTGAATGCAAAACTCAGTTCAAAAACAGAAGGCAGAATATTCTCAATTTTATTAATTGCTTCATTAGTAAATCCTTTTGCCTTAAGCGTTTCAGCATTTATATATGGGCATCCTACAAGTGTACCCGAACCTTTAGCATATCTGATAATTTCATTAATCTGTTCTTTAGAATATCCGAGTTTTTCGAGAGCAGGCGGAATAGACTGATTTATAATTTTGAAGTATCCGCCACCTGCTAATTTTTTGAATTTCACTAATGCATAATCAGGTTCAATCCCGGTTGTATCGCAGTCCATTACAAGACCGATTGTTCCTGTTGGTGCGATTACAGTAACCTGAGCATTTCGGAATCCGTATTGCATGCCCAGTTCTACTGCTCTGTCAGCATCTTCACGAGCTGCTTTCAGTAAATCTGACGGACAATATTCAGGGTTAATTCCTACAGAATAAATTGTCAGTCCTTCATATTCTTCTTTCGGAACATTATATGCCGCACGTCTGTGATTTCTTAAAACACGAAGCATTGCTTCTTTATTTTTTTCGTACATTGGAAACGGACCAACTTCAGAAGACATAATTGCTGAAGTTGAATAAGCACGCATGTGCATAATTGCAGTTATCGCTCCTGCGATTGCATTTGCTTCATTACTGTCGTACGGAATTCCAAGTCTCATTAATAATGAACCAAGATTTGCATAACCCAAACCAAGTGTTCTGAAATCATAACTGTTCTGCGCTACTTCTTTACTTGGATACTGCGCCATCAAAACACTGATTTCAAGTACAATAGTCCAAAGTGTAGTTGCATGTCGGATTGAATTAATATCAAAAGTCTTGTTCTCAAAATCATAGAACTTAACAAGATTTAATGATGCAAGGTTGCAGGCTGTATCATCAAGAAACATATATTCGCTGCAAGGATTAGAAGCATTTATTCTTCCGCTTTCCGGACATGTATGCCATTCATTAATTGTAGTATCATATTGCAAGCCGGGATCAGCAGAAGCCCATGCAGCCATTCCTATTTCATCCCATAATTCCCTGGCTCGTAAAGTTTTGCAGGGTTTTGGCTGTCTGTTTTCTTGTTTTGATTTTTTCTTTTCAACTCTCCAATATAAATTCCAATTCCCGTCATTCAATACAGCATTCATAAAGTCATTTGTTACGCGGACAGAATTATTGGAATTTTGTCCTGATACAGTAACGTAAGCTTCCGATGTCCAGTCAGTGTTATAAACAGGAAATTCAATTGATTTGAAGCCTAATTTAGCAAGTTGAATTACTCGCTCAATATAGTTCTGTGGAATTTTTGAGACTCTCGCATCTATTATTGCCTGTCTTAATTTTTTATTTGTATTCCTGTTGAACCTGTCATTCTCAGGATGTTCCTGAAAGCAGGCTTTCATAATATTATTCAAGTGTAAATTACATAGCTGTGAACCTACCACTAATGCTGCAACTTTTTCTTCTTCAATCACTTTCCAGTTTATATATTCTTCAATATCCGGATGGTCAATATCAAGAGTTACCATCTTTGCTGCACGTCGTGTTGTTCCACCTGATTTTATTGCGCCTGCACTTCTGTCGCCTATTTTAAGGAATGACATTAACCCTGAGGAAATACCTCCTCCGCTCAAAGGTTCTTTGCCGCCTCGTATTTGTGAAAAGTTTGTTCCTGTTCCCGAACCATATTTGAACAATCTTGCTTCACGAACCCATAAATCCATAATGCCACCTTCATTTACCAAATCATCTTTAATTGATTGAATAAAGCAAGCATGTGGCTGAGGATGCGTGTATGCATCAACAGATTGAGTAAGTTTACCAGTTTTATAATCAACATAATAATGTCCTTGAGCAGGTCCGTTAATTCCATAAGCCCAATTCAATCCGGTATTAAACCACTGTGGTGAATTTGGTGCAGCATATTGACTGGCAAGCATAAAAAGCATTTCATCGTAAAATGCTTTTGCATCTTCTTCAGAACTGAAATAATTTGCTTTCCATCCCCAATATGTCCATGTGCCAGCTAACCTGTGAAATACCTGCCGTGAATCAGTCTCAGATGTGTATCTGTCTTTTTCAGGAAGCTCGGCCAATCTTTCTTCATCCGGTGCAGATGCCTGAAGCCACTTCGGTATGTTCTTCTCCGGAATCTTCTTTAATAATTTAGGAACTCCGGCTTTTCGAAAATATTTTTGTGCGATAACATCAGTTGCGACCTGTGACCAATGTTTTGGCACAAAAACATCTTCCATTCTGAATACAACCGAACCGTCAGGATTTTTAATTTCAGATGTTCTTCTAACGAAATCTAACGATTGGAGCGGGTCAGAATCAGCGTTGGTATAAAAACGTGTAACTTTCATCTATACTCCTTTATTTAAAAAATTTTTAAAATATTATTTATTATTTTTTGGTCAAACTATAATGGAATGTTTTTGCAAATCTTAAAGCAAATTTATAAAATTATTTATTGAAAGCAATTTATTTATATATTAAGTCTAAAATATCACAAATAGTTTATTGCTATCTTTACAACAAAAATAAAAAAAACTTTTTTATTGTAAAGTATTGATTTTAATTTTTATTTAACTTTTACAAAAAATATTTTTGAGGTAAAAATGACTTTTCAACGTTCTGCAGGAATTCTTTTGCATCCAACATCACTTCCGGGGAAATTTTCCATCGGTGATTTGGGCAATGATGCTTATTATTTTATTGATTTTCTTGCAAATTCCGGACAAACACTTTGGCAGATTTTTCCTTTAGGTCCAACAGGTTATGGAGATTCTCCTTACCAGTGTTTTTCTGCATTTGCCGGAAATCCTTTGCTGATAAGTCCGGATTTACTTGTTAAAGATGGTTTACTTTCTGAAGATGACGCAAAAACATTAACAGATTTTAATAAACATAAAGTGGACTTTGGAAAAGTTATTGATTCGAAAAATTTGGTTCTGCGAAAAGCATTCGAAAAGTTCAGACCAAAAATTAAACAGAATAAAGAATTCAAAAATTTCTGTGATAAAAATATTGACTGGCTAAACGATTATTCACTGTTCATGGCTTCAAAAAATCATCACAAAGGAATAATCTGGACTGACTGGGAAGAAAGTATTGCATTCAGAAAAGACGGGGCAATTGAAAAGTGGACTGAAAAACTTAAGGATGAAGTTAACTATCAAAAATTTTTGCAGTTCACATTCAACGCACAATGGCAGAATCTAAAAAAATATGCTCATGAAAAAGAAATTAAAATAATTGGCGACATGCCCATTTTTATTGCTTATGACAGTGCTGACACCTGGGCTGATAAAAATTTATTTACCGTAAATGAAAAAGGAAAACTGGAAACGGTTGCCGGGGTTCCACCTGATTATTTTTCTCCGACAGGACAATTGTGGGGCAATCCTCTTTACAGATGGAATGAAATGGAGAAAGATGATTTTAAGTGGTGGCGAAAAAGAGTAAGTAAATTACTGGAACTCGTGGACATAGTCAGAATAGATCATTTCAGAGGTTTCGACGCATTCTGGGAAATTCCCGGCGATGCTCTGACTGCACAAACAGGTAAATGGGTCAAAGCTCCCGGGCATAAACTATTCAAAAGTATAAAAAAACATTTGGGTGACGTACCCATTATTGCTGAAGATTTGGGTGTAATTACTCGTGAAGTTGAAGAACTTAGAGACTCATTTAATTTCCCGGGAATAAAAATTATGCAGTTTGCTTTCGGAGATTCGGGTGAAAAGAAATTCCTTCCTCATAATTTTATTCCAAATTGTGTTGTACATACTGGCTCACACGATAACGATACAACAAATGGATTCTTTGATAAAGAGAAGATTTTAAAGAGCGGAATTTTTGAAGCTGCTCAGGAATATCTTGGGTATTTCAATAATGATATTTGTCAGCAATTAATTAAGACTGCTTATTCATCTGTCGCAAATACTGTTGTTATTCCGATGCAGGATATTTTGGATCTTGACTCATCTGCAAGAATGAATTTTCCTGGAAAACTTGGTGGCGGCAACTGGTCATGGCGTTTTTCATGGGATCAGGTTGACCCGAATATTCCAGCCAGACTTAAAAGAATGTGCGCAATTTATGAGAGACCCAAGAAAACTTTGAAAAATGTAGAAATTGAAATCATAAATGAATAGTCCAACATTTATAAATATTTAACAAAAAAAATATGGGTAAAATTTTAGAGTATTTTTTTCAAAAGGATAAAACAGAAAACTCTGCATTGAGTATGCAAATTGACAGACAAATTGAGATTGCAACGGCTGCATTATTTATTGAAGCCGCTTATTCTGATGAAAATTTTTCTGCGGAAGAAAAGCAGCTAATTTCAAAAATGATTTCTGCTCAGTTTAATTTATCTCCTGAAGAGACCAAAGATATTTTTGAAATTGCTGAAGAAAAAATTCAAAAGAGCGTAAGTTTTTATGAGTTCACAAGTGTGTTAAATACCGAATTGAATAATGAACAAAAATATAAAATCATTAAAAACATCTGGCGATTAATATTTGCCGATAAAGTAATAACCAGTCATGAGGAACATTACATCCGTACTATTTCGAGAAATTTACTGCTCGAGCACAGCGATTTTATTTCGGCAAAATTAGAAGTAAAAAAGGAATTGGGTTTGTGATGCAAGTTTTCTGCTGATTATACGAAAACGACTTTTACAAAATTTCCAAGTATTTATTAAAATGGCAGAGCTGATTAAATTCAACTCTGCCAAAAATAAAAAAAAAGATTTTTTGTTTATCTGATAATAATCAATTTTTTATAAGCAGAATCTCCTTTGCGATACTTAAATTCACCGGTGGAAGTATCTTTATAATCTTCTGTAACCGTGAAATGAACAATATATACGCCGCTGACAACCACTTGCCCGGAAGTTGTATTTGAGTTCCATCTTTCATCACCGCTGCCGTTCTCATGTGGAATTGTTTTAATCAAATCACCATTTTCAGTATAAATTTTTATAATGCAATGTCCGGGAATATTAAGAAACATTATTTTATCCGGCTCACCTGTGTAGTTCAATTGAGTTGATCTTATATTGTATGGATTAGGAACAATGCGAATATCAGATAAACTTGCTCCTGCCTGCCTTCTTAAATAAGCACCAATATTTGTTTTTGTATAAAATCTACTGCTTAAAAGATGACCCATTGGATTAGGAATACCATCAGAGTTATTAATGCCATCGCTGAATGCAGATATGTAATAATAATAAGAAAAACCCCTGTTCGCTGTCACGTCATCAAAGTTTGATGTTCCCGGAGGAAGTGATGCAATCTCAGTGAAAGTAGTATCAGGCTTACCAACGGCACGAAATATTTTATATCCTCCGAATCCAGGTTCACTCTCCGTTAAACTTAAATCCCAGGACAAACTTATTCTATCGCCGCCGGATTTTATATCAAATAAAGAAGGTGGCAATGGTGGCTGAGGGATATTATAAGTGAGTCCATAATTTCTGACGGCACGGCTGAAGGTCTTCATGATAGAATCTTTTCCGGTATTAACCCAAGTATTTTTATAAACATTTTCATCTGTTGTAGTTGAACCATCAGGCAAAACAAAAGGACCATTATCACTTGGATTATTATACGCCTGCATCCATCTTTTTCCGATTTCCCAACACATATTTCTGTCTAACCCATTAACACCAACTGCTAAAACGAGAACAACACTATCTCCGGAAGCAATATCCCATGGTCCATAAGAAATCCAAAGACCGGTTCCACCGCCATCATTATGTACTTTCCACGGATCAGAAACTTTTGGCATATAAACCTCATCCATTCTTTCGCTTGGATGGCCATTTGTGCTTCCTTTGTATGGAATTCCGGATAACATATTGTACATACTTTGCTGCAAGGGAGCTGTGGTAATACTCATATCACCAAGATTCGGGTAAGTATCACCGGCATGCCAGCCAAGTACAGCCGGTTGATTTACATCATCACTTCTATCAACAGTGGATTTATCAACATGAAGAGTGACAACACCTGCAAACTGGGGGGAGCTTAATCTTCCAGTCCCTGTAAGAATATCAGGCGAACCAATGTTATCATAATTATTTTCGGCACGCTGTCCTGTCCATTCAAATCCTGCTCTCAGCCAATCCGGAATTGGAGTAGATTCTGTAAGTGCAGAAATTTCATTTGCTCTTAGCGGATAATCTTCACCCCTTTTCGAAACCCAACTGTGTTTTCCATATTCCTGATCATATCCCATTTTATCAGCACCTTCACGACAAACGCTGTAGCGATTCAAAAATCCAAAACGAAAACCTTTCAAGACAGAATTAAGCACTTTTGTATTATTCTGTTCAACATAACCTGTATTCTTAAATGTGTATTCAATTATAAAATAGTTATCATGGTATTGCTGACTGAAAGCCAAAACCCGCCGCTTCATAGTAATACCCATTGAAGTATTGATAATATTGGTTACAATTCGATCGGGAATTTGATTTTCATCAATACTGTCAACATCCTCCAAATATGGTGAACTTATATTAACGCCGTCAACATAAATAGTAGGATTCACAAATTTTGCTGTCTCTTTTATATCCATCGGGAAAATTGTTCTTCCTTCATAAGCAGTTGAAATGTTATGTGTGTAAAAATCCCAATGTTGGTTTTGAGCATCTATAAAATCAGTACACCCCATGAATGTTCTTTCAATTACTGCATTATCCTGCAAAAGATAATCTGAGGGCCAAGTCAATCCTTCATAATAAACATTATTCCATGCTCGTTCTGAACCGATAGCACTAAATTTGCTTTGAAGTGATCCAACCCGGATATAGCGGGTTTGAGTACCGGCTATCTGAGCAATTACCGGCGATGAAAAGATGAAGACAGGCAAAAAAGTAATCAACAAATATTTTAATCGAAACATGTTTTTCTCCCTTTAATTATATCAACCTTAAGATCAGAAATTTATCCTGATTCCAAAACTGTAATGACGCGGATTCAGAAATGTCACCGATTCATTATTAGGCATATTGATATAAGATTTTTTCGAAATTCTTTTTTTATTTGCTTTATCAATTGCAGGATCGTTACTTAGATTTGGCTGTAACGGATCATAAGCAACACCACTGGGGCGATAGTCACCAATTTTATCACTTCCCTTTTGATCGCCGTTTTCCCATGAAAAACGAAGTGAGGTCAAATAATCCTGATAATCATAAGAATCAACAAATCCGGCCATATTAAGATTTTTCAGATTAAATACATTTGAGATATCAAAATAAATCTGCAAATCAAAATTCAGAAGATTTTTTAAGCCTTGAAAATCTTTTGACAATCTCATATCAACGTTAAAATAATCAACCCATTGAACATTATTTGAAACGCCGGG
>PFVB01000151.1:14327-20645 GCA_002790395.1 Ignavibacteriales bacterium CG_4_9_14_3_um_filter_34_10
TAGTACCGAATGCGGAAGGTCCAAAATCATCAGGTGTATCAAATTCAATATTTGCCCTTGCATAAGGCTGTGGAAGTGGTTTATATTGCTGTTGATTAAGCAATGAATAGGCTCGCTGCTTATTTATATCCTGATAATATTGAGTAATATCAAAGTATCCCGAACTTGAAACATTGTAAGTATAATTTACAAATCCTCTTAACCAGCCTCTGCTGACTTTGGAAAAAGTGACTTCAAACCCGCGAATATCCGAGTAATTATTGCTGGCGGCTTTATAATAATTAACCGAAGTATTAATACTCTGATAAAGAATCCAACCGGGCTGATGTGAAATATCTTTGTAATATGCTGCAATATGCAAAAGCACTTCATTAAATAAGTTATGTTCGTAGCCTAATTCATATGCAATAGTTTTTTCATAACTCATCTCGGGATTTCCGATATAATCCACCTGTCCATTTGATTCTTGTTGAAGCAAAAATCTGTATGAAGACGAAGCTTCAGAAACAAAGTGACCGTAATTAAAATATAATTTCGAATTTTCCGTAATTGGATGAGAAATTCCAAGTCGCGGGCTGATATAAAGGTTAGATGTCGCATTTTTCTTTGGGGCTTTAGCTGATATTTCTTTACCATCGCCCGCACTGAAAAGTTTATTATATGCATCGATATCAATAATATCAGCATTGGGATTTGAATAATCTAATCTTACTCCCAGATTAGCAATGAACCCTTGAAATTCAAGTTTGTCCTGAGCATAAGCTCCGAGCCGATACGGGAAAATATGATACTGCATACTTCTTGTCCATGTTGACATCGACGGACTATAGGTTCCGGAATTAATATTCATATCATTATAATAAAACTGTGCGCCGGTTTTAACTTGATTGTAATTATCTATTTGTGTCGTCAGATTAAACGATACAGAAGTTGTTGAGTTTATACTTTTATCCCGTCCAAGATTCATCCACCCGCCAAGACTCATGATTCCATCTATTCCTCCAACGCTATATCCCCAATATCCATAAGGTGCTTCGTCAACAAGATATCCGGGAACAGGTTCATAAATTTTCGAAGTATCACGAAGTGTGCTTTGAAAGGTTTTGTATCTATTTTCATTTCTTTGAAAAGAAAAATCATAAAATGTTGTCGGACTTAAAACATGAATAAGAGAAATGCCAATTACATTACGATAAATTGAGCTCGGACTGTATCTGTCTTTCATATATAAAACATTCATTCCCTCAGTACTTGATAAGAGATCGGCAACTTCAGACTGGCTTCTCATCAAATAGCCCGTTGGAGCAGTTTTCCATTCGTATGGAGAAACAGAATTATCTTCACCATAAATTCCTTTAACAGTAAGTTTTATATCCTTCGTGATATTGGAGTTAAGTTTTAATTCAACATGATTATCAGTGTAGGAATCTCTTGAAAGCGGAATTACAAACATTTCACGCTCAGCAAAATATGACAGGTAAAAGCGTAGATTTCCTAATTGATGTCCAATCAAAGGAACAGGGCCTCCGAAGCCCAAATCCATTGTGTAATCCGGTTTATTGATATCACCATTACGTCTTCGCTGCCATTCATATAATCTTTTTGCCCCCAAAGGTGTTAAATCATTATTGGGATCATTGTCTTGCAATGTATTGTTTGAAATTGCATTCCATCCTTGAAAAGAAGGATAACTTTCTCTGGTATATTCGTCCCAAGCACCATTGTTAGTCCCTGTCCAAGAAACTGCCGGATCAGTAAACGGACGATTAAAATATGAGTTTTTATCATAGGGAGAAATTCCGAAGTGTTTACTTTGAGGGGGATCGTAACTAACGTTAAGTGTTGCTATAAATTTATCACCTTCAGATTCCTTTGTGACAATATTGACGATACCCGACCGAACATTCCCATATTCAGCATTAAATCCGCCTGTTTGCACTTGAATGTTTTTAGCCGAAGACAAACTTAAAGCAGAGTAAGGAATATTTGATCTTTCATCATTTAATCTAAATCCGTCGACCATATAAATTGTTTGATTTGCACCACCACCACGAACAAGAATACCGCTGCTTCCCTGCTGAATTCCTGCTTGTAAATTCAGGATTTCACTAACCGTTTGCACCGGTAATGTTTCAATATTTTCCGTTCTGATATTAACAACACTGTTAGCAACATCTTTAACAACGATAGGCTGCTTTGCAGAAACCACAATTTCGCTTACAGTCAGTGATGATGCCTTTAATTCAATATTGATTAATGTTGTTTGATCAATTTCAACAACAGCACCTTGCACAATAACTTTTTCATAACTCAGCATACTGAAAACAACATTGTATGTCCCGGGTGGAATATTCAAAATTGCATAAGAACCGTCTGCATTTGTAGCGGCTCCAATTGTTGTACCTTCGATGAAAATATTTACTCCCATCAGTGGCTGTCCGGTTTCGGATTCAATAACTTTTCCGGCAATCTTTCCTGTGGTTCCTGCTTCAATTTTAATTGAAAAACCAAGAACCATCGCAATAAAAAACACGTAAACAAATTTCATTTTTAATCTCCTTTTAATAAGTGAACTCAGTTAACTTTTTTCAAAAAATCAGAGTGAAAAGCCAACCGAGAACCTTTGGATATTATTAAAAACTTTATGTGATAAATAGGAATAGTCGAATTTGAAACCAAACTTATTAACACCAAGCCCAAATGACAGCCCGTAATCATCATGCTTTGTAATATATCCAGCGCGCAAAGAAATCATTTTCATAAAAGTATATTCACTGCCAATACTCAAATATTCGGAATAAGACCGTGGGTGAACGGCATCAATTGCAAGCATGAATGAATTGTTTTTTGCAAGCTCCGGTAAAAAATCAAAAAGATTCATTGAAATACCAAACTTGAATGTCAATGGAAGTTGAAAACTTTCTCTCTCATATTTTAGTTCACGCGAAAAATTGCTAATAGACATTCCGAATGCAAGACTTTTGTACCCTGTCTTATAAATCGTTCCAAAATCAAAGGCTAAAACATCAAGCGAATATTTTTTTGTAACAATTGAAGTATCCGGAGTTAATAAAGAATCAATTATCACTTGCTTGTAAACAGGAATTTCACTGTTCCCTAAATTTTGATAAGCATATTTAAGTTTCCCGCCCACTGAAAATTCTTCTGAAAGTTTAATCCCATATACAAGTTTTATGGAATATGAATAAGGTTCAGGATAACCTGCAATATCATCAAAGCCCTGTTCATTGGGCGCTACTCTTGTAAAATCAAAATCTCCATAATCAACTTTTGTAAAATCAACTCCGAATACGCCATATCTTCCTTGAAATGGAGCATAAGCAAGTGAAGCTGAAAAATATTTGATATCAGCAATCCATTTCATTTGGCTTACACCCGCATACACGGTTGAATTCATTTCGGAAATCCCTGCCGGATTAAAAAACAGTGAGGTGGAAATAGAATTGTCTGTTGTTACTGCCTCGCCCATTGCTGTTGCTTTTGCATCCGTCGAAACATTTAGAAAACCAAAACCCGTTTGTGCTAATTTCACTTGTGCATTGAAGTTTGATACTGAAACAAATTGGAGTGTAAATGCTAATAGAACAAATAACCTTACATGCCTCGTTAAGAGGTTTGTACTTTTAATTTTCATGATATGCGATACTCCTTTGGTGAGTTGCAAAAATAAATGAAGATATTATATGCAGGATAATCATTTGAGCATAAGACTTGCTACCCAAACGATTTAATTGAATTGAAAAATGTCCTATAAAAACAACTTCTACCATTTTTATTGATCGTATTGATTTTATACTACATTGATAATATGCTCTGATAATATCATGTAATTCTAAATATTACCAGAAGCTAAAATTATTTTTTTTAACTGTATAAATATTAAGTATTTATGAATCTAATGTCAATTAATTTAATGACGAGAATTGTGTTTTTTAATTATTGAATAAGTGACAACAAAATTGTTTGCAAATGTTAATCGACTGTTTTCCTTTCAATAAGGGAGGCACACAAAAAATATTACTCGAATTTACGTTCTTATTTCTTAAAGGGCTCAAATTTTAATGCACCGGAATTGATGCAATACCGTTTGCCTGTCGGAGGTGGTCCGTCATCAAAAACATGCCCAAGATGACCACCGCATTTTCCGCAAGTCACTTCAATTCTCGACATACCATAGCTGAGGTCTTTGTGATATTCAATAGCGTCTTTTGAAATAGGTTCAAAATAACTTGGCCAACCGCACATTGAATCAAACTTTGAATCGGAGTTAAAAAGTTTAATTCCGCAGGCTGCGCATGAGTAAGTCCCTTTTTCATGAAAATCATAGAACTCTCCTGTGAATGCTCTTTCCGTGCCTTTTTCGCGCAGAATTTTAAATTGTGTTGGAGTTAAAATTTCTTTCCACTCTTTATCTGATTTTTTAATTTTTTCGTTTTCCATTTTTCCTGTCTTTTTATTGCTTTGTGAAATTAAGATTAACGGACTGATAATTAATAAAAGAATTAACTTATATATTTTCATCTTATACTCAATTCTTGTTGGTTTTGTAATGCTTCTTCTTTTGAGTTGAAATAACCAACTCTTACTCTATACCAAACACCTTTTTTCGTTCCAAGGTTCGCTTCAACAATGAAAGCATTGAATCCTTTATCAATTAATTTATTTACTTCAGATTCTGCTACCGAATAATTTTTCCAGGATGAAACCTGAAAACAAAATAATTTCCCATCCGTAAAAAGTGTTCCTTCCGAATTTATTTCATTTACAAAATCGTATGTCTTAGGAGATAGTGAAAGAGTTTCTTCAGGAGGGTTATCTGTTCCATTTAAATTTATTGAGTCGGTAGTTACTTCAATTTTTGGATTAATTTTCAAAGTATCAAACTGAATATCACTAATTTCATCTGATGGAAGTCCCGGGTTCTCTATCACAGATTCATTTTTGGAGGCTTCAAAGGAAAAAATATCCTCATTAAATAAATCATTTAATTTATGAGCCAAATAAATAACAATTGAATCCGATTTAATCTGTTTTGCGAAAGTTGGATTTACAGTTTTTGGGTCATTCGGATTTATCACTTTGTAAGTCGAATCATAAGCAATTTCACCGAGCAGATAAAATTTATTCTCCGCAGAATTCAGCAGATATTGTCTGATTTTACTAACAGAAAAGGTTGAGTTTCCACTGGAATTTTTTGGGTTTAGAATATTAATACGGCAAGTAATAATATTATTTACTCGTTTAATTGAAGAGGAATCTAAATAATAAACATTTTGACTTTCAGCATAAAACTGAAGATTTTTTCCCGGATGTTGAGAATAAATTTCAGAAACTAGTAAAATTTGGCAAATAATTATCAAATATTTCATATTAATTAACTTTTGGAAAATGTTAAACTCATTTTAATTGCAAATATAAGTTTTTCACGCGTTGCAATAAATAAATTATTTTCTTTTTAAAAAATATTTTCGAGATCAGTTTGTTCAAATTGGAACAGATATCGAAAAAAAAGATAAACGAATCTTGACAAAAACATTTACTTTCCTTATTTTTAATTTAAGACAATTAGCTCTTTTCTATTTATTAACAAAGAGGTTTAAATGATTTATACAAAAACAGGTGAATATGCAATTCGGGCAATTTTATTTCTTGCAAGACAACCAAAAGATAGTCTGATGATGTCGGCAGATATTGCAAAAAGTGAGGATATTCCATCTCATTATCTTGCGAAAATTTTACAAAGAATGGCGAAATACGGCTATGTTGATTCATTCAAAGGCAGAGGCGGTGGATTCAAAATTACTGAATTGGCAAAAAAAAGTTCAATTCTTGAAATTGTTGAAAGAATTGAAGGACCAGTTATCAACTTAAAATGCGTAACAGGATTAAAAGAATGTTCTGATGAAACTCCCTGTCCGCTGCATGAGGAATGGGCTGAATTGCGAAACAGAATTTACAATCTTATTTCAAGTAAATCCGTTCTGGAAGTTGCTGAAAAATATGCAGAGACATTAAAAAAGTAGAGAGCCTGCTCTAAAAAATCTTTTCGCAGAATGAATGCACCCTGCTTGTGTCTGTCGGCTGACGAAGGTAGGTCTTAATCTAGAAGCCGAAACAAATTGAATGATTTTACTTTTTTAGATTCGACTCATAGATAATTTATGAGGCTGAGAAAACAAAAATAATTTTTCAGCCTTTTATATTCTCACACCAAACCCGACGCCATCACCAATTGATAAAATACTGGAAATGATCTTACTTTCATTCAAAAACAACAAATTGAATTCGCGGAGTATC
>PFVB01000158.1:0-6805 GCA_002790395.1 Ignavibacteriales bacterium CG_4_9_14_3_um_filter_34_10
TCATCAGAGCGAGAGCCGCTGAAAACAGTATGCGTGTGACAGTCAATCAATCCCGGCAGAATGATTTTATTCTTCAGGTCAATTGTTTTGTCAAATTTCAGTTTTTTGATTTTCTGATTCGGGATAATATCTTTTATGATTTTGTCTTCAATAACAATTGAATGCCCGCTAAGCAATCCGAGGTCATTCATCTTTTTCCCGCGCTTAAAATTTAAGCCGGAAGTATCAGCCGTAATTATCTGTTCAGGATTTGAAACCAGTGTTTTCATTTTAATTTTTATTTAGTTGAATCAAATTTAATTTTTTGAACAACAAAATATTAAAAAAACTAATTTTTGTTAAGAACGAATCATTAATTAAATTTGCACACAAAAAAATATGGAATGTTGATGCCGGTTCAGAAACAATTAAAAATTTTGTTCATAACTTCAGAGGTTGTGCCATTTGTAAAGACAGGCGGCTTGGCTGATGTTTCTGCAGCTTTACCTTTGAAACTGGCAGAAATGGGTCATCAGGTTAGGGTAATTGTTCCGAAATATGGAGCAATTGATGAAAGAGTGAATAAAATTCATGAAGTTGTTCGATTAAAAGATATACGTACTAAAATTGGGGATAAAGAATTTACTTTTTCGATGCGTTCTTCATTTTTGATTGGCAGCCATTCGCGTGTTCAGATTTATCTTGTTGATCAACAGGAATATTTCGGAAGCCGGCATGAACTCTACAGTCATCCGATAACCGGTGAAGATTTCAAAGACAATGACGAACGATTTGTTTTGCTTACAAAATCAATTTTTGAAATTATTCCACGACTTGGCTGGGTACCGGATTTGATTCATTGCAACGACTGGCAATGTGGATTAGTCCCGGCTTATCTCAAAATGTATCAGGAGAAAGATCCGATTTATAATCCGATAAAATCTATTTTTACTATTCATAATATTACAAATCAAGGAATTTTTCCTAAATCATCATTCAATAAAACTGGACTTCCAGCTAAACTTAACTCCGAAAAGGGAGTTCTGCATAATGGTAAAGTAAATTTCGTGAAAGCTGCAATTGAATTTGCTGATTTCATTACGACTGTTAGTCCGACACATTCAAAAGAACTTTGCACAAGTGATGAATTTGCTTATGGTTTATTAAGTGCATTGAAAAAAAGAAAGAAAGTTGTGCATGGTATTATTAATGGAATTGATTACTCGGCCTGGAATCCTGGAAAAGATAAGTTGATTGATGTCAATTATTCATTGAAAACAATTGAAGCAAAAGCTGAGAATAAAAAAATACTTGCAGAGAAATTCGGACTCGAGTTTAACAATGCAACTCCGTTGATCGGAATGATTTCAAGGATTGATGATACAAAAGGTTTTGATTTGATTCAGAAAGTATTCAAAGATTTGATGAAATTAAATATAAATCTTGTTTTGCTTGGAATGGGAAATAGAAAGTATCATAGATTTTTTGAAGAAATGGCGGTTAAATTCCGAGAAAAATTTTCTTGTTACTTGGGATTTGATGATGAACTTGCTCATAAAATCGAAGCCGGAGCTGATATTTTATTGATTCCGTCAAAGTATGAACCATGCGGGTTGAATCAAATGTATAGTCAGGTTTACGGTACAATTCCAATTGTCCGTGAAACCGGCGGTTTGGCAGATACTGTAAAAAGGTTCAATGAAAAATCCGGTACAGGTAATGGATTTTCATTCAGCGAATATAAAACTACGGCTCTGCTTAAAGAATTAAAACGAGCCATAAATATTTATAAAAAAGAGCCAAAAACTTGGTTGAAAATTATAAGTAGTGGGATGACATCCGATTTTTCCTGGCAAAGTTCAGCCAAGAAATATATTGAATTATATAGAAAAGTAATTTCCGGATAATGAAAAATATTGCTGTATTTTTGGATAGAGACAATACTTTGAATTTTGACCCTGGATATTTGAACGACCCGGAAAGCGTAAAATTATTACCCGGGGTTGGCGAAGGTTTGACAAAATTAAAAAGTGTTCTTAATTGTAAATTTATTGTTATTTCAAATCAATCAGGTGTTGCAAGAGGATTCTATACTGAAGAAACTATTATTAAAATTAATAATAGAATAAATGAACTTTTATTCGGTTCGGGATTTGCTCAGATTGATGATTTCTTTTATTGTATTCATCATCCGGAGTTCAGTGATGAAGAAAAATCAAAATGCAGAAAACCTTCACCGCAAATGGTTTTTGATGCTGCAAAAAAATACTTGATTAATTTAGCTGATTCTTATTTCGCAGGGGATGCAGTATCAGATGTGGAATGCGGTAAAAATGCAGGAACAAAGACTGTTCTTCTGGTTTATGATGAAGGTGATTCGAAAAGAATGGAATTGGCGGTGAAACAATTAACTCCGGATTTCATTGCAAAGGATTTTAGTGAATGTTGTAATTTTATTATTGAAGATTTTAAAGGAAAAAATAATTGAAAAAATATTTTGTTTTAATTTTACTCTTTGCTGTATTGAATGGCTGTCAGGAAAGTCCGACAAGTGTTGGCGGCGGAATACTTAATTCATCCGATTTGCTTTCAGTCAGTTTAATTAACAGTTATGATGCAAATTTTGCACAAACAACAAAGAATTTTCAAAAGAAGATTAACCTCGGTGCTGCTTCAAGAGTTCTGATTGGCAAGTACGAAAATTTAACTTCAAGCGGATTGATAAAATATAGTTTTGTACTTCCTGACAGTGTTTCACTCGCTGTGCAGAACAATAAATTGTCAGTTCTGAAATCATGGATGGAACTGCCTGTCACTTATAGAATCGGAGATATATCAACTCTTAATTTTCAATTGAAGAAAATTTTGAGTCCGTGGACATCTGTTGGATTTAATGAAGACAGTCTTTCCGGCATCAGTCTTGATAATACAAATCTTATTTCATCATCGATTCATAAGACTGATTCTTTGATAAGTTTTTCTGTTCAAAATGATTTTGGTTTCGAATGGATTAAAAATCAAGTGAATGAGCAAAGGACATTGAACCGCGGAGTGATTTTTGAACCTCAATCCGGAACTAACGCAATGGTTGGATTTCCGGCGCTCGTTTCAGCAATTTCCAAAGATAATTTACCAAAATTATATTGTCAGGTTAGTTACGATGGCAAATTGGACACTGTAATTGCATATTCCTCAACGGATTTGCATGTAATTAAGAATAACAATTCATTAAGTGGTGATGATAAAATCGTGCTGCAATCAGGAACAGGTTTGCGTACTAATCTATGGTTTGATTTATCAGCGATTCCAGTAAATGCAATTATCAGTGACGCAAAATTGATTCTTTACCGTGATTCTGTATTGACAACAACCGGGTCAATTACTTCTGACAGTGTTTTTGTTAATGCCTTGTTCGATTCAACTACTGATTCTATTTATACCGGATTGAATTCGCGTCTGCTTGCACGAAAAGGCAATATTTATGAAGGCAGAATTTTTGATATAGTACAATATTGGTTGTCTTCTGTTTCTAAAAATCAGGGATTGCAATTAAGAATTGTTTCGGAAGACAGCAACATAAATAAACTTGTGTTCAAAGGCAGCAGTTATAGTGATGCTGCTTTAAGACCAAGACTTGTTATTTTTCTAAGTAATATAGACAACTAATGAAAAAAATAATTATTTTAGTTTTAATATCAGCCTCCTTTGAAGTGTTTGCTTCCGGCGGCTCAATTTATACCCGATATGGTTTGGGTGATTTGACTTTTGGAAACTCAGCAAGAAAATTATCGCTTGGTTCAATTGGCTCAGCAATTCTCAAACCTGATTTTATTAACCCTAATAATCCGGCTTCATGGAGTAAAATTAATCAGACAAGATTCGAAAGCGGATTCACTTTTTCGAGTTTTTCAATGCAGGATAAAAGTGGGGAAGACAGACAAACTAATTTTAATTTTCAGGGATTTTCAGTTGCATTTCCGATTCAAAAAGATTACGGAATTACTTTGGCTGCAGGTATTGCACCAATTACAAATGTTGAATATTCCGTTTCATCAGCTATTGATAATCCTGACACAAGTTTCATTGATTCAAAACTAAATACTCTTTTAACCGGTAAGGGTGGCTTGTCTAAGTTTTATGTCGGATTGTCTTATAGTATGTATGATATAAATTTTGGATTATCTTTCGATTATTATTCCGGGAAAAATGAATATTTATCAACATTGGATTTTACGAATAACTTTGATTATCTCGATGTATCGTATACAAAACGATATAATTATTCCGGAATCGGGACAACTTTTGGGTTGATTTCTCCGGATTTAACTAATTTTGTTAAACTGGGAAACAGCATCAGCAATTTCAGAATCGGAATGACTCTGAATGTGAGCGGTGAACTAAAAACGGATACTTCTTTAGTTAAGAAAACTTATATCGGTGAATTAGTTACTCTTGAAGGAAAAACGAAAACAAAACTTCCATACAGTTTTTCTTTTGGCACAAGTTTCAATCTGAATAAAGAATATTTGATTGTCCTTGATTATTTATATCAGCCTTGGACAGAGTATAAAATCAATAATAAATTTGATAAAAATCTTACTGACTTGAATAAATTTACATTAGCATTTGAGTACCAAAATATGGACAAACGATTATCAACTTCATTTTGGAGTCAGGTTGAGTTCAGAGGTGGACTAAATTATGAACAAACTCAGTATCAAATTCAAAGCAAAAATATAAATTCATATTCGGTTTTTGGCGGAATTTCAATGCCTCTTGGTGTTGGCAATACAATTGATATATCTTTAGAGTATGGAGTGAGAGGTGAAAGAACCTCTGGTTTGGTTAAAGAAAATTTTATTAATTCAATTATATCAATTAGTCTTGGAGAATTGTGGTTTTTTAGACCCGAAAGATAATAAGGAGTATTAAAATGAAACTAAGAGTTCTGATAACAATATTTTCACTTGCATTTTTTGTTAATAATTCATTTGCAAGAACAAACTCATTTAATTTTAATTTGGCAAAAAGTGACAGTGTTAATCTGCTTGCCGAATTTAGTTTGTTTTATGAATATTACAAAAACAAGGATTTCCAAAGTGCCGTTGATCATGGTTGGAAAGTAATTAATATCAATCCTAAAAATTTTCTTCAATATAAGCCATTTAAGAAGATGGAAGATATTTTATGGTTTTTCCATGATAGTTTAGCAAAGTCAGATGAAGAAAAAATTAAATTTGCTGATACTACATTATATCTTTATGACAAAGCCATTTTTTACGGTGAAAAAGAAGCCAGTTATTTTTTAGGAAGAAAAGCTTATATAATGGAAATGTGGAAAAATCTTTCTGCAGAAGAAGTTATCCCAGTTTATGAAAATGCAATAGCCACTGACCCTAAACTTGACAATTTTTACAAAGACAGACTTGGACTGCTTTACGCAAAAAATGATAACGAGACTAATGGTTATAAACTGAAAGCTTTGGATTTATATTCAAAACTATCTGAAGAAGATCCGACTAATGATGTTTGGTTGCAGAGGATTGATGGATTGGCAAGTAATCCTGATGAGCTGATTGATGTTAGAAATAAAGCCTGGGAATTGGATAAAGAAAATTTATCAAAAGCATATAGTTATGCCGAAACCTGTTACAAATTTCAAAATTATGAAAAGGCTGTTATTCCATTTGAATTTCTTGTTAATAAAGCACCCGATATAGCTAATTATTGGAGAAAACTTGCAAGTGTTTATAATAAGTTGGATAGAACAAGCGATGGATTAAAAGCTTATAAAAAATTGATTGAACTTGAGCCAAGCAATAGAGATAATTATTTAAATATTGGACAACTTTTTTATAAAATTGGACAGTTATCAACTGCAAGGACGCAATATCAGAAAGCTTCACAAGCCAGTTCCGACCCTTGGGATTTGCCATTTTATTATGAAGCACAACTATACGAGCAGGCAGCAAGAAATTGTGGTTTCGATTTCATGGATAAATGTGTTTATCAGTTGGCGGTAGATACATATCGTAAAGCTGTAAATATCGGCGGATCATCAGCAGCAAATGCCCGTGAAAGAATTCAGGCTCTTGCTAATTCTGTTCCGCAAAAAGAAGATTATTTCTTCAGAAAGCTCAGATCCGGATCAGAAGTGAAAATTGAAGGTGCATGTTATAACTGGATCGGGAAAAGTATTATTATTCCATAAGTGAGAGAAAAATGTTAGAATATCTAAAAAACGATGACGAAATATTTTCTATCGTAAATAAAGAAATTGATAGAGAAGAAACAAATCTTGAATTGATTGCTTCAGAAAATTTTGTGAGCATGGCGGTTTTGCAGGCAGCAGGTTCTGTGCTGACAAATAAATATGCAGAAGGTTATCCCGGAAAAAGATATTACGGCGGATGTGAGTTTGTTGATATGGCTGAAAATGTGGCAAGGGAAAGACTGAAGAAAATATTTGGTGCTGAATACGTGAATGTTCAACCACATAGCGGATCGCAGGCGAATATGGGTGTTTATATGGCATTACTAAAACCCAGCGATACAATATTGGGTTTAAGTCTTGATCATGGCGGTCATTTAACACATGGTTCACCAGTTAATTTTTCGGGGCAGATTTATCGCTCAGTTGCTTATACTCTGAACAAAGAGACAAAACTTCTTGATTATAATCTAATTGAAGATTTAGCAAAGAAAGAAAAACCGAAAATAATTGTTGCTGGTGCGAGTGCTTATTCCCGTGAGTGGGATTATGCCAAGTTCAGAGAAATTGCTGATAAAGTTGGTGCGTTTTTACTCTGCGATATGTCTCATCCTG
>PFVB01000158.1:6813-17913 GCA_002790395.1 Ignavibacteriales bacterium CG_4_9_14_3_um_filter_34_10
ATTGCAAAAGGTTTATTGAATAATCCGCTTGAATATTGCGATGTTGTAACCTCAACAACACATAAAACATTGCGTGGACCCCGCGGCGGTGTAATTTTGATTGGGAAAGACAAAGAAAATCCAATGGGAATTAAAACATTAAAAGGTGACAGATTAAAGTTAATGTCAGAAATTTTTGATTCAATGATAATGCCTGGAATTCAGGGTGGACCTTTAATGCATGTAATTATGGCAAAAGCAGTTGCTTTCGGTGAAGTACTTCAGAATTCATTTACTGATTATGCAAAACAGATTATCAAGAACTCAAAATTTCTTGCTGATCAAATGATGAAATACGGATTTGATGTGATTTCAGGCGGGACAGATAATCATCTGATGCTCGTTGATTTGACTAATAAAAATATTTCCGGTAAAAAAGCCGAGAAAGCACTTGAATCAGCAGGTATCACAGTGAATAAAAATATGATTCCTTTCGATACGAAAAGTCCATTTATTACAAGTGGAATCAGAATCGGTACTCCGGCTGTAACTACAAGAGGAATGAAAGAAAATGAAATGGAAATCATTGCCGGATTTATTTCAAAAGCAATTGATAATTCAGAAAATGAATCTTTCCTCATAGATATAAAAAATGATGTTGCCAAATTATGTTCAAAGTTTCCTCTTTATCCTGAATTAAAATCCTAATCATTGTGAGTTCAGAAGAAGAAATAACGGCTAAATCAGAAGATGAAATGACATTTCTTGAGCACCTTGAAGAATTGAGGTGGCGGGTTGTTTATTCTCTTGTAGGAATTCTGATTGCAACAATTATAGCTTGGATTTTCATCGATTTTTTAGTTGATGGAGTACTTTTAATTCCAGCAAAAACCTCACAATTAAAACTTCAGAACCTTAAACCATTCGGTCAACTTTTTCTTTATTTTGAAATTGCTTTTATTGGGGGAATTATTTTAAGCATTCCCAATATATTTTACCAGTTTTGGAAATTTATTTCGCCTGCACTTAGAGATAATGAAAAAAAATATATTTTATGGATTGTTTTCTTTTCTACTCTTTGCTTTTTCAGCGGAATAATTTTTGCCTATTACGTCATGCTTCCATTGGCACTTAAATTTGCTGCCCAGTTTGGGAGTTCGGCAATCGAAAATAATTTTGCAATTGATGAATACTTTTCAATAATTATTAGCGTAATACTTGCTGCAGGAATAGTTTTCGAACTTCCCATGTTATCTTTTTTCCTTTCAAAAATCGGTATTTTAAGTCCATCAATAATGAGAAAATATCGTCGTCATTCAATTATTACGATCTTAATTCTTGCCGCAATTTTAACTCCCGGAACTGATCCGGTTTCCCAGGTTATTCTTGCTATACCTTTGGTTTTGTTATACGAAATAAGTATTTTCGTTTCAAAAATCTTTACGAAGAAAACAATTGAATAATAACTTAAATTATATCAAAAAACCAATTGAAAAAGAGCTTGCTCAGTTTGAAGTTTTTTTCAAATCAAATCTGAAAACCAAAGTCGGACTTCTGGATTTAATTACAAAGTATTTGTTGAAACAGAAAGGCAAAAAAGTAAGGCCAATCTTAGTTTTATTATCTGCCGGTGCTGTTGGAAAAATATCTGAAAGAAGTTTCAGAGGTGCAGCCTTAGTCGAATTACTTCATAGCGCAACATTAATACATGATGATGTTGTTGATAATGCAGAAAAAAGAAGAGGATTGCCAAGTATTAATGCTGTTTGGAAAAATAAAATTGCTGTTTTAATGGGCGATTATTTACTTTCACGTGGTTTACTGGTCGCTGTTGAGAATAATGATTTTGATTTTCTAAAAACTATCACAATGACGGTCAAACGAATGTCAGAAGGAGAGTTGCTGCAAATAAATAAATCCCGCAAATTGGATATTGATGAACCCACATATTTTAAGATTATATCCGATAAAACAGCCTCACTGATATCTACCTGTTGTGAAATTGGTGCTCGAAGTGCAACAGATGATCTCGAAACGATTAATATTTTGAAAGACTTTGGCGAAGCAATTGGATTAGCTTTTCAAATCAGAGATGACATACTTGATTATATTGGAACTTCATCCGTTTTCGGCAAAAAAATCGGCTTAGATATTCTTGATAAAAAAATTACTTTACCATTAATTTACTCTTTACTTAAAGCATCACCCTCTCAGGCAGGAAATATTCTTAAACAAATTAAATCGGCAAAAAAATCTGATAATATTTCCGAAATCATAAATTTTGTTAAACAGAGCGGCGGTATCGAATATGCCGAAGCGGTTGCAAAATCATACGTTGAAAAGGCAAAAAGTTTACTCGACAAATTAAAAGATTCAGAAAGTAAAAAATCTTTATTCTTATTAATTGATTTCTTTGTAAATCGGAAAAGTTAAATTTTCTTTTTGGAATTATTTATTGTTTTTTTTAGTTTAAAATGTAGAATTTAATATATCTTGTCTTTTTTTTGTTTTGTGGGTAAATTAATTATCCTAAAATTTTGAAAATATAGAGTCGCAAATGAAGAAATCTTCTATTGATTATGCTTTAAAAATTAAAATTCCGTTAATTATTTTCATTGTTGCTTTGTCTTTTGTAATTACATTTTATGCTTCTCGTACAGAGCGAGATGGAGTGGGGTATCAGCCCGAACAGCCGATTTTGTTCTCACACAAACTTCATGCAGGACAAATGAAAATTGATTGTCAATATTGCCATACAGGAGTTTCAAAGGAAAGACATTCGCTAGTTCCATCGGCAAATATTTGTATGAATTGTCATACACAAGCAAGGAAAGACCGACCGGAAATTATCAAACTAACTCAATACTATGAAGAAAACAAACCTATTCCGTGGAAAAGAATCCACAAGGTTCCTGATTATGCTTATTTTAATCACAGTGTTCATGTAAACAGAGGAGTTGATTGTGAAAGTTGCCACGGGAATGTCAGACAGATGGATGTTGTCAAACAAGTTAAGCCATTTACCATGACTGCATGTTTGGACTGCCACAGGAATCCCGAGGTTAAATTATCTTATTTGCAAAAAGTTAATAAAGGTCCCGAAAATTGTTTTGCTTGTCATAGATAAAGAGGGGGTAAAATGAAGAAAGTTGACAGAAGAAATTTTTTCACCAAAATATTATTTGGCGCTATCGGTTTTCCACTATCAGGATATTTCGGCATGAAGATTTTCGCAAAAAGAAGAGTACCAAAGAACATAAAAATCACTGAATCAATTGAAGCCATAAAAAGGATTAAATAAGGTTAATAAATGTCAAACGCAACCGACAAAAAGTATTGGAAGACTTTAGGTGAATTTTCAGATGATAATGCTTTGATAAAACAAAAGCAAAATGAATTCGAAGAAGGTGTTACGGATGATTTTGAACCAAACCAATTAAATAAAATATCACGCAGGAAATTTTTTGCAGCAATGACGGCAGCCACAGCATTGACTGCCACAGCATGCAGCGACTATCGTGATAAAGGTGAGATAGTCCCTTACAATAAAAGACCAGAAGGATTATTGCCTGGTGTTCCTAATTTTTATGCATCAAATGTAAACGGTGTTTCAGTTCTTGTAAAAACGCGAGAAGGAAGACCAATTAATATTGAGGGAAATCCCGAGCATCCGATTTATAAAGGCAAAGTTGATGCAACGACAATTTCTTCAATCCTAAATTTATATGGCCCTGAAAGACTTAAAGAACCAATAAAAAAAGGCAGACAAACCACTTGGGAAATTGCTGATAATGAGATAATTCAAAAGTTGGATGAAGTTTCAAAGACAGGAAAAGAGATTGCAGTTTTTAGTCAAAGATTGAATTCACCTGCTGCAATGGGAATATTGAATAAATTCAAAGCAAAATATCCTACGAGTAATTTTTATTTTTATGAAAGTATCGGTTGTAGTTCGAAGGTTAATTCTGCTTCAAAAAATTATAATGTTAATGCTTTGCCTTTGATTGATTGGAGTAAAGTCAAAATTGCACTCGCAGTCGAATCTGATTTTCTTTCCAGAGAAGAAAATTCGATATATAATACAGAGGGTTTTTCAAGTCGCCGTGATATCATGAAATCAAATGATTTTATTCGTTTGTATTCTGTTGAAGGTGCGATGAGTTTAACAGGCGCAAATGCTGATTACAGAATTACTTTGAAACCAGATTTACATCTTGAATTTTTACTTGCTTTGCTTAATGAAATTTCCCTGAAAAGAAATTTTTCAAAGGTCTCAATTTCAAATGAAAACAAAAGTCTGATTTCAAAATATTCATTAAACGATTTCATTAAACAAAACAAACTTGATTCAGTCAAAGTTTTTTATCTTGTGAAAGATTTGATTTCCAATGCCGGTAGTTCAATTGTTTTAGCCGGTGATTCACTTGATGAAAATACAAATTCAGCGGTTAATCTCTTAAACGAAATATTGGGTAATTCTGCAGTCTATTCATCAGCAAGCAGAGTATTTGCAGAAGATTTGATTGATGAAAATATTTTTGATAAACTGATTTTAGATATGAAATCAGAGAAAATCGGAGCATTCATAAATTTTGATTCTGATCCAGTTTATCATTTCAGTTTCAAAAAAAATTTCCCAAGTGCTTTGAAAAAAGTTGGACTGAAAATCAGTCTAGTTTCAGAAGAGAACGATACATCTGAGCTGTGTGATTTTGTTCTTCCGATTCATCATGATTTGGAAAACTGGAATCTTTTTCAGAAATACTCGAATGTAATTGATCTTCAACAGCCTGTCATTGAGCCGATTTTCCGTACAAGACAAAAAGAAAATATTTTGCTTACATGGATTAACGGAACGAAATTCTACTCAGAAAAAGTTTATCGTGATTTCATTAAAAATTATTTTTCAATGAATGTTTATCCAAAAGCAAATTCAGCGATGAATCAAGAAAACTTTTGGTTCAGCTCTTTGCACGATGGATTTGCTGAAATTCAAACGGATAATAAAAATCCTGCTTTTACGCAGGTTAAAATTGAAGTACCAAAACATCAATCCGGAAAAGTTGTTTGTCAATTGGAAAAAAGTTATTTCATAGGCGATGGGAAATACGCTAATAATGGTTGGCTGCAAGAAATCCCTCATCCGATTTCAAAGGTTACATGGGATAATTACGCTTCGGTCTCTCCGTCTTTTGCAAAGCAATATTCAGTTGAAATGGGAGATTTGATTTTAGTTAAATCTTCGGGCGGAGAAGCAGAACTTCCTGTTGTGATTCAGCCCGGTATATCTGAAAATACAATTGTTACAGAAATTGGATATGGCAGAAAAGTGATTGGTGAGGTTGGCAATAATGTCGGCTCCAACGTGTTTTCGCTTATGGATTCTGATGATAACTTTGTCTTCGAAGTTGAAGTAAAGAAAACCGGGAAAACTTATGATTTGGCTTCAACTCAAGAACATCATGCAATTGATGACACACGATTAAAAGATATTCATAAGAAAAGAAATATTATTCGTGAAGGAACGTTAGATAAATATAAAAAAGATCATCATTTTCTTCATGAGAACGAGCATAATTTAATTGGGATAACGAGAGAACATAAGTATGAAGGTGTTAAATGGGCAATGGCGATTGATTTGAATAAATGCACTTCATGCGGCACTTGTGTATCTGCCTGTAACGTTGAAAATAATATTCCTGTTGTTGGTAAAGATCAGGTTTCGCGGGGAAGGGAAATGCATTGGATAAGAATTGACAGATATTATTCAGGCGATGCAGAAAATCCTGAAATCAGCAACCAGCCTATGTTATGTCAGCATTGTGATAATGCACCTTGTGAAAATGTTTGTCCTGTTAATGCCACGAATCACAGTCCCGATGGTTTAAATCAAATGGCTTACAATCGTTGCGTGGGTACGAGATATTGTGCAAACAACTGTCCTTATAAAGTTCGAAGATTTAATTTCTATAATTTCAGAGATAATTTTTCTGATGCTTATTATGAGAACGAATTGACAAGTATGCTGAATAATCCGGAAGTTACCGTACGTTCGCGTGGCGTGATGGAGAAATGCACATTTTGTGTTCAGCGAATAATGGATGGAAGATCTGAAGCAATTAAAGAGGGAAAAGAGTGGAATGGGCAAAATATGAAAACCGCATGTCAGTCTGCTTGTCCTGCTGAGGCAATTGTTTTTGGAAATGTTAATGATAAAAATTCTGAAATCTATAAGTACCGTGAGCATGATCTCGCTTATCACGTGCTTGAAGATTTATATGTAAAACCAAACGTTACATATTTAGCAAAATTAAGAAATACAATTACAGAGGAATCTTAGTGGAAGTATTGGATTATTCAAAGGAATTATCGGTTATTGAAGGGAGACCTGCATTAAGGGAAATTGACGAAATAATTTCAAAACCCTTAAACACAAAACCTGATAAAAAATACTTTATTGCTTTGCTGGTAACTTTGTCTATGGTTGGAATTGGAGCAATATCCTTAGGTTTATCATTTTATTATGGAACAGGACTTTGGGGAAATAACAATCCTGTCGGCTGGGGATTGCCGATTGTAAATTTTGTGTTTTGGGTCGGGATTGGTCACGCAGGAACTCTGATTTCTGCAATTTTATTTTTGCTCAGACAGAAATGGAGAAATGGAATTGCAAGATTTGCTGAAGGGATGACTATTTTTGCGGTTATGACAGCAGGAATTTTTCCTCTAATTCACGTAGGACGGCCATGGTTAGCGGGTTATTTATTCCCTTATCCAAACCAGCATTCAATCTGGGTTAATTTCACATCGCCTTTGTTATGGGATGTTTTTGCTGTTTCTACTTATTTCACAGTTTCGTTTATTTTTTGGTTTGTCGGATTAATTCCAGACTTTGCAACGCTTCGTGATCAAACAACAAATAAAATTAAAAAAGTTATTTATTCAGTCACATCATTAGGATGGAGACATTCGAACAGACATTGGCAACATTACGAAATGGTATATTTAATTCTTGCCGGATTTGCTACCCCATTAGTTTTATCTGTTCATACTATTGTTTCATTTGACTTTGCTGTATCAATTATGCCCGGCTGGCATACAACAATTTTCCCTCCTTATTTTGTTGCCGGAGCTGTTTTTTCCGGTTTTGCAATGGTACAGAATGTGTTGATATTCATCAGAAAAATTTTTAATTACGAACATATTATCACATTGGATACGCTTGAGAAAATGAATAAAGTTATTCTGTTTACAAGCATGTTAGTTGGATATGCATATGGAATGGAATTCTTTATTGCCTGGTATAGCGGTGTTCAGGTTGAGCAATTTACATTTATCAACAGAGCTTTTGGACCATATTCTTGGGCTTATTGGATTATGGTTTCATGTAATGTATTATTCCCTCAATTGTTTTGGATTAAAAAAATCCGCCGAACCATTCCTTTCATGTTTGTAATTGCAGTATTAGTAAATGTCGGGATGTGGTTTGAGAGATTTGTAATAACAGTTACTTCTCTTTCGCGTGATTATTTGCCTTCAAGTTGGGCTTATTATAAACCTACACTTGTAGATGCAGGAATTTTGATCGGGAGTTTTGGTTTCTTTTTTACATTCATTTTATTATTTACTAAAACCATGCCTGTTGTTTCAATTGCAGAAGTGAAAGCTGTTGCCGAAGGCTCCCAACCTTCACATGGAGAACACTAATGAAAGATAAGATTTTATTTGGTTACACCGGATTGTTTGATACACCGGATTCAATTATTAATGCTGCAAAAAAAGCATCGGAAGAAGGTTATAAAAAGTTCGATATAAATACGCCTTATCCCGTTCATGGAATGAATAAAGCAATGAAACTGCCTCCTTCAAAGTTAGGTTATGCTTCATTAGTATTTGGATTATCCGGAACAATCTCTGCTTTATTATTTATGTATTGGACTTCTGTTTTGGATTATCCGATTGTTATTGGAGGAAAACCATTTTTTGCATTACCGGCTTTTGTACCGATTATGTTTGAGGTTACTGTTTTATCGGCTGCAATCGCAACAGTTTTGACGATGATAATAGTTTATTTTAAATTTCCGAATATCAGTCATCCATTACATGATACTGATTATATGCGAAAAGTTTCATCAGATAAATACGGAATTTGCATTCAAGCAGATGATGAATTGTTTGATGAATCTAAAGTTCAGTTGTTCTTAAAAGAACTAAATGCACAGAGCATCGCTCCAGTCTATTTTGATGATGAGGAAACTGAAAATAAACCCTCTGCCTTCGACAAAAAATTTATTGCACTGCTTGCAGTAGTTGCAATTATTGTTTCCGGATCTACATATATTTTATTGAACAAAGTTGTTTATTCTGTTCCATTCAATTGGATGATGAATCAAAATAAAATCAGTCCTCAGCAATCCAACGCTTTCTTTTCGGATGGATTCGGAATGAGAAATCCTGTTGAAGAAACTATATCAAGGGGAAATTTACCTTATCAGTTTAAAAATAAACCCGAAGAAGCTGGTTTGCTTTTGGCAAATCCGCTTGCATTTACAGAAGAAAACATTAATCTGGGAAGAAATAAATTTGATATTTATTGCAGCCCATGTCATGGATATTTTGGCAATGGTGATTCAAGATTGAGAGGTCAGTTTCCTAATCCTCCAAGTCTTCATTCCGAAAAAGTAAGAAACTGGAAAGACGGAAATATTTTTCACGTGATTACAGAAGGGCAAAATATTATGCCGTCCTATTCTTCACAATTAACAAGACAGGAAAGATGGGCAGTAGTACTTTATATAAGAGCATTACAAAGAGCACAAAACGCTAAGGAGTCTGATATTCAATGAGTTTACCAAATGAGCAAATAGAATATTCAAGAAAAGATTTATCGCCAAAAGTAAGGCAGATTGGTCTATTGCTTTTTGCACTTGGATTAATTATTGCAGTTGCAGCTTATTTAACAGAACCGATTAGAGCTTCATTTATGAATTTAGTGTTGTTGATGTTTTTGCTGAGTGTTGGACTTGGTTCATTATTTTTTGTTGCTTTGGAATATCTTGCCGGTGCGGTTTGGAGCACACCATACAGAAGAATTATTGAAATTTTCGCTGCCACTTTATTTGTTCTTCCAATAGTTGCTTTACCCGTTTATTTCAATATTCATGATTTGTTCCATTGGACGCATTTGGATGGTGTGAGTAAAGACATTGCTTTAAGCAGTAAGTCGGGATATCTGAATGTTCCATTTTTTACGGTTAGAATCATTGCTTTCTTTTTGGTCTGGATTTTGTTCTATTCATTATTGACAAGAAATTCACGAAAGCAGGACGCTATAAAAGATCAATTGCTGACAAAAAAGAACATAAAAATATCGGCTGTATTTATGCCTTTCTTTGCTTTGACAGTTACTTTCTCTGCAATAGATTGGATGATGAGTTTAGAGCCGCATTGGTTTTCGACAATTTTTGGAGTCTATTATTTTTCAGGAACTGTATTAGCTGCACTTTCGGTTGCAACAGTTGCAATTATTTTATTGAATAAAAATGGTTATTTGGTAAAAGGGATAATCTCAGATCATTATTATAGTTTGGGTGCGTTATTATTTGCTTTTATTAATTTTTGGGCGTACATCGCTTTCAGTCAATTTCTGTTAATTTGGTACGCAAATCTTCCGGAAGAAACATTTTGGTTTTTATCACGTTGGGAAAATGGTTGGATGTTTTTCACAATCGGATTAGCATTCGTTCATTTTCTCGTTCCATATTTTGGGCTTCTTTCTCAGCCTTCAAAGATGAATCCTAATAGATTATTATTTATGTCGGTATGGATTCTTGTTGCTCATTTCTATGATTTATATTGGTTGATTATGCCAACATTTTCAAAAGGGGAATTTGTTTTTGGATGGATGGAAATTGGTTTTATTCTTTTAGGTTTTGGAATTTTAGTCCTCATTTTTGTTGTATTCTCAAAGAATAAAAACTTAGTTCCTGTTGGTGACCCCAAATTAAAAAGAGGAATTGATTTTAGACTTTAGTGGAAAAATTATGAATAAATTAAAATATGAAGATGAAATAAAGTTTAAAGAATTACTTAAGAATCCATTGAGATTGTTTGGTTTGAGCTATTTCTATTTTTTTGTGATAATTCTGCTTCTTGGAATTTTTTACATAAAAAATATAGAGAGTATTTCTTATAATACTGTGCCCATTTCATTTATTGATTCGTTAAAAATAGATCGTGATATTCCCGAGAAGAAAGGTGGAGCGATGCCTGCAGTTGATTTGAAAATGATTGCAAATCCTACAACAGAAATAATTTCAAAGGGCAAAGAGCTTTTTGACTCTAATTGCAAATCATGTCACGGCGATCAAGGAAATGGTGATGGTCCTGCCGGTGTTGCATTAAATCCTAAACCGAGAAATTTTCATCAAAAAGAAGGTTGGACTAACGGAAATAAATTTTCGGAAATATATCAAACTCTTCAGGAAGGAATCGTAAAAAATGGAATGGCTGCTTATGAATATATTTCTCCTTCTGATAGAATTTCGATAATTAATTACATCAGAAGTTTAGACCAATTTCCAGTGATTGAGGAGAATGAAATCTTGATGCTTGATGCAACTTATAATCTGTCGCAGGCTGTTGATATGCCCAATCAAATACCGGTCAAAAAAGCTATTGAGAAAATTATCTATGAAAATCTACAATCTGATTTTGATAGAATTGATTCTGAAATGAAGAAAATTTTGGTACAAAATTCATTCAATCCGGAAAAAGCATATGCCGGAATTTTAATTACAGCAAGAGAAAAATCATTTGATGAATTTGTAAGTGCAATTTCTCTCAATCCTACAGACTTCTATTTGTCTGCAAACATTAAAAAATTATCGAAAAATGAGTGGCAAAAAATTTATTCATTTTTTGTTAAAGGTTAATTACAAAGATGAAAAATAAAATCATTGTCTGTTTAATATTTTTAATTCTAAATTTGAATTTGGTGGTTGCACAGACAAGCCCAAAAATTCAAGTTGGTATCGATGAAAAGCTCGGGAGTTATATCCCGCTTGATACGAAATTTGTTACCTCGGAAAATGATACGATAACAATGGCTGAACTTATAAC
>PFVB01000158.1:17923-19147 GCA_002790395.1 Ignavibacteriales bacterium CG_4_9_14_3_um_filter_34_10
TTAATTTCACTTGTTTATTATCAGTGCCCGGGGATATGCAGCCCGCTATTAACAGAACTTGGCTGGGTTGCCAATAAAATAGATTTGAAACCTGTAAAAGATTTTCAGGTTGTCAGTTTGAGTTTTGATCATCATGAAAATTCGCAAATCGCTAAAAAGTGGAAAGAAAATTATTTAAAAGGAATCAAAGGTAAGTTTCCTCCAAATGCCTGGATTTTTTTAACGGGCGACAGCATCAATATTAAAAAATTTACTGATGCAGTTGGTTTTTATTTCAAACCTGATAAAAAAGAATTTGTGCATGCTGGTACAGTATTAACTCTTTCTCCAAAAGGCAAAATTTCACGTTATATTTATGGCACCGAGTTTAATCCTTTTGAAATGAAGATGGCTTTACTTGAGGCGGAAGCTGGAAAATCAAGTCCCACATCAGCAAAGATTTTACAATTTTGTTTTAGTTACGATCCAAAAGGGAGAAGTTACACG
The DNA here is from genome assembly GCA_002790395.1 of Ignavibacteriales bacterium CG_4_9_14_3_um_filter_34_10. Classification (GTDB taxonomy): domain Bacteria; phylum Bacteroidota; class Ignavibacteria; order Ignavibacteriales; family Melioribacteraceae; genus UM-FILTER-34-10. Next base: position 18,410 of record PFVB01000158.1, read on the forward strand.
TTAAATCTGACACGTATTATAGGTTCGGTAATGCTTCTTACTGTTGGAATATTTTTAGTTTTTTTGATCAAGAAAAAGAAAAAATAGATCACGCGGAGAAACTAATGTCAATTGCAGATTTACATATACAAAAATCATATTTAGAAGAAGGAACTACAAAAGCGAAGTCCGGAATTAAGTCATGGATTTTCAGTACTGACCATAAACGAATTGGATTGATGTACTTTATGGGAATGACTTTCTTTTTCCTTGTTGCAGTTATTATTGGTGTTTTGATGAGGTTAGAACTTATCGCACCGGGTAGAACCATTATGGATGCACAAACATACAACACTCTTTTTACACTTCACGGCGTAATAATGATTTTCCTTTTTATTGTTCCCGGAATTCCTGCAGTGTTCGGAAATTTTTTCCTTCCGATTTTAATTGGTGCGAAAGATGTTTCATTCCCCAGATTGAATTTGTTGTCTTTTTGGATTTACATGATTGGGGCTGCCTTAGCAGTTACTTCATTATTTATGCCCGGTGGTCCTATTGATACTGGTTGGACATTTTATATTCCCTACAGCATTCGATCAAATACAAATATCTCACTTGCAATTTTTGCCGCATTTGTTTTGGGATTTTCATCAATACTAACAGGTTTAAATTTTATAACTACTGTGCATAGAATGCGAGCCCCGGGAATGGGTTGGTTTAGAATGCCGCTGTTTGTTTGGGCAACATATGCAACAGGTT
>PFVB01000158.1:19252-19428 GCA_002790395.1 Ignavibacteriales bacterium CG_4_9_14_3_um_filter_34_10
CAATATTGTATCAGCATTTGTTTTGGATTTATTCTCACCCTGCTGTCTATATTATGATTTTGCCTGCAATGGGAGTTGTAAGTGAAATTATACCAACATTTGCACGACGGACAATTTTTGGTTATCGCGCAATTGCAATGTCAAGTTTAGCAATTGCATTTGTAGGCTATCTGGTT
>PFVB01000144.1 GCA_002790395.1 Ignavibacteriales bacterium CG_4_9_14_3_um_filter_34_10
CGAAACGAGGACTTTAAGAAAGGGATATTATGCGGAACGAAATTTCCGCCTAACACTCCAATTTTGGACTTGTTTCATCGGCTCAATTAATAGTTATATGCTTAGTGAATATTCATTAGTTTAATCGGAGAATGAAATGAAAAAACAATTTTACATTTATATTTCTTTTATCGTTCTATCATTATTACTATCAAGTTGCATTTCCTCAAAATCAATTTATAAACCGCCCTCGCAAGAAAATTTACAAAATAAATACATCAAAGAGTTTAATAGACCTTATAATGAAATATGGGATGCATTAATAAATTATTCAGCAAGCACATTTTTTGGAATCGATAACTTTGAAAAGGAATCTGGATTACTGACTCTTTCGTTTGGGGCATCAAATCCACAAGATTATATTACTGGCGGATATTGGAAAACAGATATAGTTTATGGTGTTAATGAACTACATTTTGAAGGTGATTATGTTGAATATTTATCACTTTATCAGAATGGTAGTCTTGTTGGCAAAATGAATATTGTTGTAAAGAAAATTGATGATAATAATACAAGAGTAGTCGTCAATGCAAGATATGTATTTTCAACTAATGCAACTGATGCAAATGGTAGAAGTTATAATAATACTTGGAACTTTAATACTGGTGGTTGTTCTGAAATAATGGTTTCAAATGCTTCTAAAGGAACGCAACCAACAAGAACACTTTGCCCAACTTATAAGGCTGAAAACGCAATACTAAGTGCATTAGAATAATATTTATAGGTTAAATTTATTATGAAAAGAGATATGGACTTAGCTCGAAATATTCTTTTTAAGATTGAAGAATATCCCGAGCCAAATGGTTGGGCTGATATTAAAATTGAGAATTATTCTCAAGACGAAATCTCCTATCATATCAAGTTACTTTTTCAAGCTGATTTAATTGAAGCTGATAACTTAACGGATAGCAGTGGATTTGAATGGAAGGCAAAATCTCTTACTTGGAAAGGTCACGAATTCATAGAAGCAGCTAGAAATAATTCAAGATGGGACAATGCGAAAAAATTTATAATAGAGAAAGGTGGCAGTTTAACTTTTGAAATTCTTAAATCTGTTTTAACAGAAAGCATTAAAAGTTCATTATTTCCAAAAGTATAAAAACGCATATAACAAGTGGCTCAAGGCGACAGCGTTTTCGCATTCGGCATTTTTAGAAATTTTATAGTTAGTCGTTCCGTTTCGGCTAACTTGTTCAAAGTAGTTATGCTATGAAAGTTTTTTCTAATTATAAAAATTATTAACAAGTTCGGCTTTGTTGTTATGGGCTGCGCCTTAGCCACAACGCCGTTATACTTACTATCAGTTCTAAGATGTATTTTGTAACGGTTTTTTTATTTTTAATTGAAGAATCTATTCTGAACATTTACCTTTTATTTGTCGGTAAATGCTTTAGCAGAAGTCTGTTAAATTTAAATATTTATTTTGCCGGTTTTATATGATTTAAAAAAAATTGATAAGTCCTTTACTTATTATTAAGGAGTTTATGAAATGAAAAGCTTTATACTTTTTTTAATTTTAACTTCTCTTACTTTTTCACAAACCGAAGACCCTTTAAAATATTTTCCTTATAAAACCGGTGATATGTGGGAATACTATTTTGACGACCTTGAATACCCTGATACTGTACAAATGTTTAACATAAAAGATTCAATTGATTTCGAAGGAAATATTTTTGTTACACAGTTTGCAAGGCGAATTAATCCAATTCAAGAACCGCTTTTGTTTTCAGATACTACTACTTACAAAATAGATACTTCCTTTAATGTTTTTGCCCCTCCTTCGTATGGAGGAGGACCTTTTATTACGGAAGATTTTATATTATACAAGCTTGATGCAAAACAAGACGACCAATGGGTGATATATGATTATTCTAAAGTTGGAGGAAATGGTTATGAGTTAGCAAGAGTAAGAGAGGTCTGGGAAGATGAATTATTTGGAAAACAAACAACATTTAAATACATCACTTATTATTATTCTGAAGATTCAACGGACACGTTAGGTTTAGATAGATATGGTGTTATTTTATCATATGGTTTTGGCTTATGGTGGAAAGGCGGCGGAGACGCTATTGGAGATGTTTATCTGAAAGGCTGCGTTATTAATGATACTCTTTATGGAGATACTACCAATATCATAACTTCAGTAAAGGACTTATCAGAAAATATTCCTACTCAGTTTGAGCTATATCAAAATTCCCCCAACCCATTCAACCCATCAACAACAATTAGTTTCAATCTCCAAGCTTCCGATAATATTTCTCTCATTGTTTATGATATAATGGGTCGGGAGATAAAAAGATTGATTGATTATAAGTGGATTAACTATGGAAATCATAACATTATCTGGGATGGAAAATCAAATTCTGGTCAAACAGCTTCAAGCGGTGTTTATTACTATAGCCTTATATCAAAAGGTCAAAGAATAACCCGCTCAATGATTTTACTCAAATAAAATTTTTTGAAAGGAATTCTTATGAAACACATACTTCGCATTTTACTTTTGTGCCTTCTAGGGTTTTCAAATTTTTTGTTAGCACAAACTGAACCTCAGTGTGCAGCACCTCAATCCGGGGGTTCTATTAGTTTAAGCCAAGAAGGCGGAATTTACTTAACTGCCCAAGGAACTCTAAAAGTCCTTGTTGTATTTGCCCGCTTCAAAGATGATTGGAGCTATCATCCTTACTGGGATCCTGAACTTTTAGGTGAGCCTCCAGATGATTATAATACCTTTGTTGATCCTAATCTTCAGACTGGTTCAACCCATTACATTAATCTTACAAATTACTTCGATAAAATGTCATTCGGCGTTTACAAAGTAATCGGTCAAGCAGTTTATGTCGAAGCACCTCATAATAAATCGTATTATGGTTCAAACTATTATTTAGCCAATAAAGAAATTCTTCAGCAGAAAGTTGATCCATTAGTAAATTTTGCAGACTTTGACAACTGGTCTTCTTCTGCAAACTATACTCATTCAAATCAACCAGATGGAACAGTGGATATGATTATAATGATTTGGAGATCAAGTACTACATCTTGGTTCTTCAGCAGTAGTTGGAGCGGAGAAGCGTCTCTTGGGTATGGAACATCCTACTCTGTAGAAGGAGGTAATAAAACAATTAAAGCTAACTTTGGATTAAATGCTGGTTCCGGTGTAACATTGCATTACTGGGGTGAAAGGACACCTGAAAGAAATTTCAAAAATGCCGTTCACGAAATGGGTCATTGGCTTTTAGGTAGATATCATCCTTATGGAGGTGGGAATGATCAGCATAAAGTTTGGGGTATTCTCACTAGAGGAGACGATGGAATTTGCGCTAATACTTACGAAAGAGAAAGACTAGCCTGGGTGAATCCAACTGAAGTAACCAGTAACATTTTGAACTGCCCTTTTCAAGATTATGTTCAATATGGAGCTGCATATAAATATCATCCTTCAAATGGAGCTACAAATGAATATTTCTATTTTGAAAACCATCAGAAGTTGAATATTTATGATAACGCTACAAATAATGTGGATGATAAAGGAATTTTTGTAATACATCAGCAAGGGATTTACAGTAATTCGAATAATATTCGAGTTAAAACTTCAAATGGACAATGGGATTGGCAAAACACCGGCACAACAACGTGCTTTGGTGGTGCAACTGTTCCAAAATTTAAACCTGTCGCTGTAAACAGAGCCGGTAGAAGCAATAAAGATTTGCTTCTGAAAAGTGGAGGAGGTTCAGAATGGTTATTTTATTTAGATGATTCTGGGATTGCAGATTGGCCAGATAACGGTTGTGGAGGCTGGCTAAACGGAGGAGGAGTAAATAACTCATTCAATACTACCTATAATAATGTTTTCAGCAATTACAGCAACCCTTGGGCAAGAAGATGGACAAACGATGCAACGAATAATTTTACTATGGAGATTATCGCTCAAAATGGAAGCGTGGTTAATGCAAAGTTTTATATAACTAATCCATCAGACGGCAAACCTTCGAAACCGCAAGGCTTAACAATTGGACCTAATCCAGGAGATGGTTTAGTAAGATTGGAATGGGCGGCAAACATTGACCCAGATTTATCACTGTATGAAGTTTCAAGAAAATTAGAAAACTGTAATTGTAATTGGGAAGTACTTGGTACAACTACCAACACATATTATGTTGATGAGGAAATGTTGTACCTGCCTATATATGGGCTTGTTACCTCTATCTATAGAATAATGGCAAAAGATACGCAAGGACTATTTTCCTTGTATAGCGAAAAGGTATCCGAAAGAACTGAACCGCTGAAAATAAGGGCTGATAATGAGACTGAAAATGCAATTACAGAATATAAGCTTCAGCAGAATTATCCAAATCCGTTTAATCCAGTAACAACTATAAGATATCAACTCCCAACAAGCGGATTAGTCCAACTTAGGATTTATGATTTGCTTGGAAGAGAAGTCGCTGTTCTTGTAAATGAAATAAAATCTGAAGGAGCTTACTTCGTAAATTTTGACGCTAGTAAATTATCAAGCGGCATATATATTTACTCCTTACGAGTAAATGACTTTGTTCAGAATAATAAGATGACATTGTTGAAGTAAGACATTACAAAGTTAAATAAAAGGGCGAGTAGAAATGCTTGCCCTTTAATTTATATAAAGCGTAAGTATAACAAGTGCCTACTAATGACCACTTCCCAAGATTAGGAAGTGATCAATTGTAAACCGAGATGTTTAGCTTGTTTTTGCAACCTTTTAATTTGTT
>PFVB01000082.1:0-245 GCA_002790395.1 Ignavibacteriales bacterium CG_4_9_14_3_um_filter_34_10
TAAAATCAAATCTGAAAGCTCCCACGGGCAAGGCAGATTCATTTGGCGGAATGACGAAAGATGAATTGATGAATGCTTTGCGGCTGATGACACTTACGCGTGAAATTGATTTGAAAATACAGAGATTGCAAAAGCAGGGGAAGTCATTTTTTTATCTTTCACCTGGTGGACATGAATCAGTGCAGGTTGCTTTTGGGCAGCAGATTAAAGCCGGAATTGACTGGGGATTTCCTTATTACCGTGAT
>PFVB01000082.1:276-2813 GCA_002790395.1 Ignavibacteriales bacterium CG_4_9_14_3_um_filter_34_10
CTCAGGATATTTTTCTTCACATGCTTGCAAAAGCAAATGACCCGATGACAGGCGGAAGACAAATGCCAAATCACTGGGGATCAAAAGAATTAAATGTTCCTACACAATCAAGTCCGACAGGAACGCAGTTTTTACAGGCTGTTGGAACTGCTTTGGCAAACCGTAAACGCGGAATAAATTCGGTAACATATGTAAGCAGCGGAGAGGGAACAACAAGCGAAGGTGAATTTTATGAAGCAGTTAACTGGGCTTCACGTGAAAAAATTCCTGTAATATTTTTGATTCAGAATAATAAATATGCAATTTCAGTTCATGTCAGTGAGCAAACTTCAGGTAAAAATTATTCTATTGCTGAAACGATGAAGGGACATGAAAATCTGCTTCGACTGAATTTTGACGGCACTGATTATTTAATGTCGAATGCAATGGCAGAAACTGCTTTCAAACATGCAAGACTTGGAAAAGGACCGGTGCTTGCAGAAGCCGATGTAATAAGGCTCTTCTCTCATTCATCTTCAGATGATCAGAGAAAGTATCGTGATAAAGATGAACTCGAATATGAATTGCAGCATGATCCTGTAAATAAATTTGCAAAGTTTCTGATTGACAAAAATATTCTGACAGAGCTTGCATATCAGGAATTCCGGAAAGAAATCATCAATCATGTTGATGAGACTGCTGATTGGGCTTTGACTCAACCCGAACCCGATAAAAGTACGGCACTCAATTTTGTTTATGATGAAAGCGGGAAGAAAGAAAAATTGGTTTATCATAAGAATGAAAATCCCGGAAAGCCAATTGTAATGGTCGATGCAATTAATCATGCATTGCACGAAGAAATGGAGCGTGATAATTCTATCGTCATTTTTGGTGAAGATGTCTCAGATAAAAAAGGCGGTGTGTTTACTGCAACTAAAAACTTGTCCATTAAATTCGGGAAGGAAAGAGTTTTTAATTCTCCACTTGCAGAGGCTTCGATTGTGGGAGTAGGAATTGGAATAGCATTGGCAGGATTGAAACCGTGTGTAGAAATTCAATTCGGTGATTATATCTATCCGTCATTTCTGCAAATGCGGGATGAGTTAGTGATGTATCGATATCGTTCGAATAATTTATTTGAAGTTCCGATGGTTATTCGTGTTGCAATCGGTGGTTTTATTCATGGAGGATTATATCACAGTCAAAATATCGAAGCGTTTTTTGCTCACATGCCCGGAATTTATATTGCTTATCCATCAAATGCCGGGGATGCAAAAGGCTTGTTGAAAACAGCACTCCGTCTGAATGATCCTGTCCTTTTTCTTGAGCATAAAGGTTTGTATCGTCAGAGTTATGCTATGTCGCCTGAACCTGATAAAGATTATCTGCTACCTTTCGGCAAAGCAAATATTTTGCAGGAAGGAAAAGATGTTACTGTAATTACTTATGGTGCAATGGTTCACGAAACAAATTTTGCAATTAAAAGACTTGCAGATGAAGGTATTTCAGTTGAGTTAATTGACCTTCGTACGATTATTCCACTTGATGAAGAGACAATTTTTATTTCTGTTAAGAAGACTAACAAAGTAATTATAATTCATGAAGATACTTTGACAGGCGGATTTGGCGGAGAAATTGCAGCCCGTATTTCTGAATCATGTTTTGAATTTCTTGACGCTCCTGTCAAGCGACTTGCTGCAAAGGATACACCGATTCCTTATCATCCAAATCTTGAAAATGAAATATTGCCTAACCGTGAAAAAGTTTATCAGGCTATTAAAGAATTAGCTTCTTATTAATGGAGATATGAAATGAAAGTAAATGTTCTAATGCCGAAAATGGGCGAGAGTATAACAGAAGGAACAGTGATTAAATGGCATAAATCCAAAGGCGATTTAATTGAGAAAGATGAAATTATTTTTGAAATAAGTACAGATAAAGTTGATACTGAAATTCCGTCTCCTGTTACTGGTGTTTTGGATGAGATTAAAGTTTTTGAAAATGAAACTGTGGTTGTTGATGAAATCGTTGCGGTGATTGAAACGGAAAAGGAAAATTATCAGAAAACCACTGATGAAGTGAAAGTGCGGGAAAATGAAATTCCCTCGACAGTTCAGATTGGCGGAGAGCTTGTTGAAATTGTTATGCCAAAAATGGGTGAATCTATTGTTGAAGGAACGATTATTAAATGGCATAAAAGTGTTGGTGAAAAAATTAAAAAAGATGAAATTCTTTTTGAGATAAGTACAGATAAAGTTGATACCGAAGTCCCGTCGCCTGCAGAAGGAATTCTGAAAGAAATTATTGTCAAGGAAAATGAAACTGCTGAAGTTGGCAAAGTGGTTGCTCGGATTGAGACCACAACGGGTACTGCAGTTCCTAAACACGAAGTAAAAGTTGAAGCTCCGGAAATTGTCGGTCATGCTTTGGCTGCAAATGAAAAACCTGCATTGAATTTTGTTATTAAAAATAAAAAGGCAAACAGATTTTACTCGCCACTTGTTCTGAATATTGCTCAAAAGGAAAATATTGATTTTGCTGAGCTTGAGAATATTGAT
>PFVB01000082.1:2856-4693 GCA_002790395.1 Ignavibacteriales bacterium CG_4_9_14_3_um_filter_34_10
ATTATTTAAATTCAAGAGCAAAGAAGCCGGCTGTAAAATCTGAAGTGGCCAATGCTGCAAACAAAGTTGCTGATTCAAAATATGAAATAATCCCAATGGACAGAATCAGGCAGAGAATTCTTCATCACATGATTGAAAGCCGCGATACTTCTGTTCATGTTACGGCAGTCACTGAAGTTGATATGAGTTTGATTCATAATTTTATTCAGAAGAACAAAGAATCTTTCAAGAATGAACTGGGAGTGAATTTAACTTATACGTCTTTCATTAGTTATGCAGTCGTAAAATCACTGAAAGCGTATCCATTGCTGAATGCCTCAATTGAAGGTAATAATATAATAATTAAAAAATTCATTAATCTTGGAATTGCAGTTGCAGTTGAACCAAACGGCTTGATTGTCCCGAACATTAAAAATGCTGACAATTTATCAGTTAAGAACTTTGCAGTTTTGATTTCTGAAATCGGACAGAAAGCGAGAAACAAAAAGCTTACTGCTGATGATATTACAAACGGAACTTTTTCGATTACAAATTATGGTGTGTTCGGTTCTTTGTTCGGAACACCGATTATAAATCAGCCCGAAGTTGGTATTCTCGGAGTCGGTGCAGTTGTTAAAAAGCCTGTCGTTATTGAGCAAAATGGACTTGAATCAATTGCAATCAAACCAATGATGTATTTGTCTTTAAGTCATGACCACAGACTTGTAGATGGAATGCTTGGCGGAAAATTTTTGTTATTTGTAAAACAAACACTTGAAAATATTGAGCTAAATAAAATCTAAATTTATTCTGATACAGGAATTATAAAAATGAAAATTAATCAACATCAACAGGCATTTAAGGAAACTCTTGAAAAAGAAAAATCTGAATTGGGCAAAAGACCTGACTGGTTAAAAGTGCGATTGCCAATTGGGCAAAATTATCGTGATGTTCTTGAACTTATGAGAAAATCAAAACTTAATACAGTCTGCGAGGAAGCAAAATGCCCTAATCTTGGAGAGTGCTGGAATAACAGAACAGCAACATTCATGATACTTGGTGACATATGCACAAGAAGCTGCGGGTTTTGTAATATAAAAGTTGGCTTGCCAAATGAACTTGATCTTGAAGAACCGAAGAGAGTCGCAGAATCAGTGGAAGAATTAAATCTGCGTCATGTTGTGATTACTTCTGTCAATCGTGATGAACTTAAAGACGGCGGTGCATTTATTTTTTCGGAAACAATCAGATTAATCCGCGAAAGAATGCCGCAGACAACTATTGAAATACTTATTCCGGATTTTAAAGGTGAAGAAAGTTCATTTGAAATTATCATGAAAAATCCGCCTGATATTCTTAATCATAATCTTGAAACGGTCAAAAGATTATATCATGCAGTTCGTCCGCAGGCAAAATATGAAAGAAGTTTGGAATTAATCTCATGGTTTAAGGACAAAGGACTTCGGACTAAAAGCGGAATAATGGTTGGCATTGGTGAAACTAATGATGAAGTGTTGGAGCTGATGAAAGACTTGAAAAATGCGGGCGGTGATATAATTACAATAGGGCAGTATTTGCAGCCGACAAAAAATCATCTGCCGGTTAATCGTTATGTTACTCTCGAAGAGTTTGCAAGGTTCAAAGAATACGGTTTGCAAATAGGATTTATGGCTGTTGAATCTGCACCATTAGTAAGAAGTTCATATCACGCAGATAAACATGCGTCGGATTTGAGAAAGGACTGAAATCAATAAAAGAGACTTATGAATAATTCAAAGAAAGTGTCAGTCTTCGACAGGCTCAGACTGACAAATGCGAAATATTTCTCATGACTTGTCAAAATTAGTTCTACAGAAGT
>PFVB01000189.1 GCA_002790395.1 Ignavibacteriales bacterium CG_4_9_14_3_um_filter_34_10
ATTTTCAGCAATTATTGTTTCAAATTTTTTATCAGCATCGGAAAGAATAAAAATTTTTGTAACTGATGTTTCATTCGCCGAAGTAAGATAATCAATATGCCAGTGAAGTTTTTTACTTTTTCTGATATGTCTTTGTATCCGGCTTGAAAGATTTTTCTGAGCAGAGCCAACATAGTAATAAAATCCTGCTTTAAGCTGAAAATTCAGAAACTTTGGATGTTTCAGTTTGATTTTTTTATCAAGTCTGATTTCTAAAATGTAAACACCGGAATTGATTTTGCTATCTCCTAAAATATATGTCAATAATCATAATTTGTCAGTCTGAGTACTGCTCGCCGAAGAGTGACATTTTATTTCAAATACATACTTGCTGCCTGTACTGAGCAATTTATTTGTGCATAAAAAACTGTGACACGAAAATTTTCTTTTGGGTATTCTACTTAACTTTTAGACCAATACCAAATATTACTCAATAATTCATCTTACGATAAATATTTTGTTGAATTACTTTGTGTATTAGTTGAAGGATTAATAAATACGGAAAGCATTGTCTTTAGACAATGTTGGAGCTAAAGCCCGGATTTATTGGGCAAAATTTATTTTATCCAACTTAAGAGTCGTAGTAAAAAAATACTGTTTACAATAAATCTTTTTGCAGACAAACACTGAATGACAATGCGGTTGTCATGGTAATCCGTCGGTTGACGGATTCGCAATGACATGCTATATTTTGTCACTGCGAGGAACGAAGCAGTCTCACTTTTAAAACTTCTGAGAATTCTTCATTTGAGAACTCATCGCAATGACGAAAATTTTGGCTGTGTTCTAAAAACCTTAGTGGTACTTCGTGCTGTACTTTGTGAACTTCGTGGTAAATCAATAACAATCTTGAGCACTATGAATCAATAATATTTTACCACAACTGACCTTTGACAAGCGGATAGCTTCAGAGAAGTCGCTAATTATTTCTTGCACCTTCTCTAATCCAGGCTTTGACACCGTCAATCTGGTTTGAAGTCAGATATCCATAACTAATCGGTGGCATAATTTCAACGCCGATTCCTTCGATACTCCAAACTATTTTGCTCGTTTCAACAAGGTAAGGATCTACAAAGCCGGGCTGAACGACATTAGACCATGTTGTCATGCTGTAATTACCGGCTCTTGTTTCATCATCATGGCAGCCGCTCGTTGCACATCTGGCATAAAATATCGGCTGAATATGTTTTGAAAAACTTACGTCTGTTTTCGGAATATCTTTGTCGGGAATATTCGGATCATTAATTATGTCTTTGCATGACGGGAAAAAAATGTAAAGCATGAAAAACAAAAAATATATTTTTCTGAAAATAAAGTTTTTCATATTTCTCAAATTGTGATAATTTTAACTGTATAAAAATGAATAATAAATAATCAAAAGTAAAGGATAAAAATGAAGACAAAATTTTTTGCTGCCTTTTTATTTCTTGTTTCGGTTATGACTGCACAGGAAAATTTGCTGAAGTCTGGTCCGATGGTTGGCTATTCACAGATGAGAGAAGTTGCACTTTGGGTGCAGACTACCAAACCTGCCAAAGTAAAAATTGCTTACTGGGAAGAGGGGAAAATATCAAATAAAATTTTTACAGCTGAGATTCAGACCGAAAAATCAAAGGCATTCACTGCTCATTTAATTGCTGATAATGTTGAGCCCGGAAGAAAATATGAATATGAGTTGTATATTAATGACAAGTTGGTCAGACGTAATTATCCGCTCAGATTTCAAACGCAGATCCTTTGGCAGTGGCGAAGTGATCCACCATCTTTTTCATTTGTGACCGGAAGCGGTGCATATATTAATGAACCTGAATATGACCGCGCTGGTAAACCTTACGGCGGTGAATATGAAATATATAAAAGTATTTATGATTCAAAACCGGATTTTATGGTTTGGATAGGAGATAATGTATATCTGCGAGAAGCTGATTATTATTCAAAAACCGGAATTCTGAAAAGATATACTTATCAGTGGTCACAAGAATTTTTACAGCCATTGTGGGGCTCGGTTCATCATTATGCTATTTGGGATGATCATGATTTCGGACCGAATAACAGCAACAGAAGTTACACACAGAAAGAACTTACTTTGGAAGCTTTCAAAATGTTTTGGAGCAATCCTTCGTATGGAATTAACGGCAAGCCCGGAACGACTTCATATTTTGAATGGGCTGACTGTGAATTTTATTTGCTTGATAATCGGTATTACCGTTCACCCGAAAACAGGAAATTCAACGAGCGGAAAATTTTAGGTGATGAACAGGTTGAATGGCTGATTGATGCTTTAACTAACAGCAAAGCACCGTTTAAATTTATTGTAATGGGCGGACAATTTTTAAGTACATCGCCTTACAGTGAAAATTATTCCAACTATAAAGATGAGCAGCAAAAAATTCTGGATTTAATTGCAAAAGAAAAAATTGAAGGTGTGATTTTTCTGAGTGGAGACAGGCATTTTACGGAGCTATCAAAACTGGAACGACAGGGGAGTTACCCGATTTATGATTTCACAATTTCTCCGTTTTCATCAGGTTATTATAATGGTGAAGGCGAGCCGAATTCATTGCGTGTTCCGGGTACATTTGTCGCAAAGAGAAATTATGCAAAAATTACAGTTGACGGGAAACGGAATGATCGCACATTAACCTGCATTGTTTATGACAAAGACGGAAAGGAAGTCTGGCAATACAAGATTCACGAAAATGCGTTAAAGGAAATTGACAAAAAATAAATGTGTGATTAGATTTGCAACAGACATTTGAAATGATGGGGCTATAGCTCAGTTGGGAGAGCGTCTGACTGGCAGTCAGAAGGTCAGCGGTTCGAACCCGCTTAGCTCCACAAAATTATACCATTAAAAATCTTAGTGGCACATGTTATTTTGCATTTTCTAATTTTACTTTATTTCTATTTTCATTTATTTTGATTTTAGTACCATCATTATTAATTTAGGTTAGATAATAACTTGATTATTCATTTTTTTTAATGAAAAATAATAATGCCAACGAAATTTTTTACCAATCAGGACGATAATAGTTTACTCAAAAAGTTTGAGGGCGTCTTTACAAATATTGAAAGCATCCGTCATTTTGATGCATTGGTTGGCTATTTCAGGGCTTCGGGATATTTTAAAGTACGTACTTTTCTCGACAAAATTCCAAAAATCAGAATTCTTGTTGGTATCAATGTTGACCAACTCATTAAAAAATATCACGACAAAGGACAGCTTTACCTTGAAAACCCTGATGAGACAAAAGCTGACTTCCTTGAAGATATAATCAAAAATATACAGGAAGCCAATTATGACGAAGTTACAGAAAAGGGAATTCTGCAATTCATTGATGATTTGGTTAGTGGTAAAATAGAACTTAGGGCACATCCAAAAAAGAAAATCCATGCAAAGGTTTATATTTTCAGACCTGCAACATTTAATGAATATGCACCTTGCGAAGTAATTACCGGTTCATCTAACCTGACTGATGCCGGACTTGGTGCAAATCCAGAATCAAATTATGAATTTAATGTCAGCCTTCGCGAATATGAAGATATAAAATTTGCGACCGAAGAATTTGAACGACTATGGGCTGAATCTGTTCCCATTTTACAAGCAGAAGCTGAAAGAATAAAGAACCAGACATATTTGCGTGATGACTTTACTCCTTTCGAGTTGTATATAAAAATGCTAATTGAATATTTTAGCAAACGTGTAGATTATGACCCATACAATATTGATTTACTTCTGCCACCAAAATACATTCGGTTAAAATATCAATCAGATGCTGCCAATCAGGGCTATGCAATTATGATGAAGCATAATGGTTTTGTTTTGGCTGATGTGGTTGGTCTGGGTAAAACAATTATTGCTTGTATGATTATTAAAAAGTTCATTTACGAAAACGGTACTCATACAAAAATTTTAGTTGTTGTTCCTCCTGCAATTGAAGATAGTTGGAGACGAACAGTAAAAGATTTTGAATTGGATAATCATTTCACTTTCATTACTCTTGGCAGTTTACATAAAATACTCGACCGAAACAATTATTCTTATCCGAATCCTGAGGAGATTGATTTAATTGCCGTTGATGAATCGCATAAATTCAGAAATGACTATACCGAAATGTATTTGGCTTTGCAGGAAATATGCAAAATGCCAAGGGCAAGAGCTGCCGAAAACGGAGATTCAAGAAAGAAAGTGATATTGATTTCTGCAACTCCCCTGAACAACAGACCACAGGATATTGAAAACCAACTTTATCTTTTTCAGGACAGAAGAAACAGCACACTCGAAAACATCCGGAACCTGCAAGATTATTTCAAGCCTATCAACGAGCAGTATAAAAAACTGGCTTACGAGAAAAAACTCAACATCAAAAAACTGAAAGCTTTATTTCAGAAATTGCGTGATGATGTGGTTGAACCTCTTGTAATCCGCAGAACAAGAACTGATATTGAAAGCAATAAGGAATATTTAGAGGATTTAGATGTACAGGGTATTAAATTTCCTAAAGTTGGCGACCCTATTGCACTTTACTATGAATTAGATGGAAAACTAAGCGAATTATTTTTCGATACAGTTTCACTGATTACCAA
>PFVB01000068.1 GCA_002790395.1 Ignavibacteriales bacterium CG_4_9_14_3_um_filter_34_10
CTGATATATTCTACGCGGGCAGCAGATATTGGCGAAAAAATCAATAGTGATTTTGTGAAGGGAAGAGCGTACAGTAATCAGGGCGTAAGCTATCTTGGTTTAAATCAGCCCCAAAAGGCTTTGGAGTTAAACGAATTATCGCTTCAAATAAAACAAAAGAATAACGACAAAAGAGGGATAGGTTTTTCATACATAGATATTGGCGATATTTTTCTTTTACTGAAGAATTATAGAAAAGCGATAGCATATTATAATCAAGGCTATTCCTATATGGCACAAACGAATGACAGCTTTGGGAAAGCCCTTGCACTAAATAGAATTGGTGAAACTTATTTAGCTATTAGCGATTTCTATAAAGCAGAAGAAAAATTATCAGGCAGCATGTATTTTGCAAATACAGGTAAATTCAGACTTATTAAATCAAACAATTTTTTAAGTTATTCTAATCTTTATAAAGCAAAGGGAGATTATTACACTGCCCTGGAGTATTATAAAAAATATAATTTACTTACAGACTCATTGAGTGAAGAAAAGAATCTATCAAAGCTTTCAGAGTTGCAGGTAAAATACGAACTCGACAAAACTCACTCAGAAAATGAAGCATTAAAAATCCGAAATCAAGTTCAAAAATTGAGTATTGAAAAAAATTCTGTTTATGTTAATGCTCTTATCGGAATTTCAGTTTTGCTTACTATTATTGCTTTTTCTTTTTTCAGCAGGAACAGATTTATCAATGCAAGCCGTAAGGAATTACAGCAGAAAAATCTTGAAATAGAAGAGAACCGAAAAATTTTAGAACAAGCAAATAAAAGCAAAGATAAATTTTTTTCAATTATATCTCATGATTTACGCAATCCATTCCAGGCATTATTGGGCTATACAAGTTTATTGATCAGTGATTATAATAATCTGAATGATGATGAACGAAAAGCTTATATCTCAGAATTAGATTCTGTATTCAAATCCACATTACAACTAATTGAAAACTTATTGAATTGGGCTCGTACTCAATCCGGCAAACTTGAATATAATCCGATTGCAGTTAACATTAATCACGCTGTAACTGAAACCACATTGCAACTTTTGGGAGTGGCAAAAAGGAAAAACATTTCGATAGAACATAATATTTCACCAGACGAATTTGCATATATTGATCTATATTTTTTTCAAACAATTTTAAGAAACTTGATCTCAAATTCAATTAAGTTCACCAAAGCCAAAGGGAAAATATCCGTTTATCTTCTTGAAATTGACGATAAAAAAACAATGGTAGTTGAAGATACTGGCATTGGTATGACAAAAAAATTAGCTGATGAATTATTCAATGAGGAGAAAATTAAATCTTCAATCGGAACCAACAGGGAATTAGGAACAGGGCTTGGATTAACTTTATGTCATGAATTCGTTAAAAAATATAATGGAAAAATCTGGGTTGAAAGTGAATTAGGAAAAGGCAGCAAATTTTTATTTACCGTTCCTGTTGAATAATCAACTATACATACCAAGGTATCAATCGATTTTTTATACGTTAATTTTTAATATTTTTACTGTCAGCAGAAAAAATAATGCTTGATTTTTCAAATATTGAAAATTGATCAGGAATCGGTTGTGAAGCAATTAAAATTTTTTATGACGGCTTTTTTTTTGAATATTTTTTTGGTGCAAAATCTGATGAGTCAGTTTTCTAATTTTATATCAAAGAAAGATGATAAACTTTTTGATGGTGATAAAGAATTCAGGTTTATTTCATTCAATATTCCCAATTTGCATTACATTGAAGATTATCTTCCATTTGCCGAAACAAATCCGTGGCGACTGCCAGATGAGTTTGAAATTCGCGATGCACTTCAAACAATCAAACAGCTTGGCGGAAAAGTTGCAAGAATTTATGTTCTGTCAGTCAAAGGCGAGAATGATTCATCAATTATTCGGCATGTTGAATCACCAGGAATATTTAACGAAGAGGCGTTTGTTGCTCTTGATAAAGTAATTACTTTGGCTAATGAAATTGGTATTAGAATTATAATTCCCTTTGTGGATAATTGGAGCTGGTGGGGCGGCGTTAATGAATATGCCGCATTTAGGAACAAAGCCTCTTCCGATTTTTGGTACGATCAAGAATTAATTTCTGATTTTAAACAAACAATTAATTTTTTGCTTAACAGAAAAAACACAATTACCGGAAAATTATATAAAGACGATAAAGCAATTTTAGCATGGGAAACCGGAAATGAATTATCTGCGACGGATGAATGGACAAAAAAAATTGCAGCTTATATAAAATCTTTGGATGAGAATCATTTGGTTATTGAAGGAACGTATTCAAAAGAATTATCGGATGAAATTATAAATGACGACAACATTGATATTCTTTCAACGCATCACTATGGAAATGTAAAGTCTTCTATTGAGTGGATTGTACAGAATCAAAAAAAGGCAAAAGGAATAAAGCCATATATTATCGGTGAGTATGGACTTATTCCGACACAGGATATTCGCGCAATTTCAGACACAATAATAAGACAGGGATTAACAGGCGGTCTGCTTTGGAGTTTAAGATTCCATAACCGTGAAGGCGGGTTCTATCATCATTATGAATATGATAATTATGAAAGTTACAGATTTCCGGGGTATGCAAGCGGCGGCTTTTACGATGAACAGTTAGTATTGAATTTAATTCGAGAAAAAGCCTTTGCAATAGATAACCGAATTCCGCCTGCTGTTCCTATTCCTAATTCTCCGTATCTTTTTGATATTGAAGATGTTTCAAAAATATCGTGGCAGGGCTCAACTGGTGCTGAATCGTATGTTGTTGAAAGAAAAGAAGAATTTGAGAACGAATGGAGTATTATTTTTCCAAATGTTGATGAAAGCAAATATCAGTATCGCACTTTGTTTAATGATGAATTCGCGGAAATTGGCAAAAGATATTATTATAGAATAAAGGCGGTCAATCAGTCGGGAGAATCTGATTATTCAAATGTTGTTGGTCCTGTTGATGTTAATTTCAAAACCATAATTGATGAAATGGAAAATTTTAATTTTATCTTTCAGAAAGATGGACAACTTAAACTCTTAACAACAGAAGATTTAAGAAAAGCGAAAGAAGACAGAAGCAGGCTGAGCGGAAATGATGAAAGTTATATTATTTACAAATCACCTTCGGAACCGTTGAAGATTGTTGTTGATGGTTTTGCATCGAAAGACAGTAGTACTCTGGATTTTTATACCGGAAGCGAATTAACTGATACGAGACAAATATTACCCGATGTCAAAGTGTTTAAGTTTGATAAAAATGAATACGGCTTTTTTGATGCCCTCAGATTCAGCTTTGAAAATTTCAGCAAAGATGACCGATTAATAAAAATAGTACTGAAAAAGAAAATTCAGATTTCACGAGTTGAGTTTTCATACCGATAAATATTGACCAAGTCTGTTTTTAAAGAACTAATTTGCACTTCGTAAAATCGGAAAGGCAACCTCCTTTTTTAGTAAATACTCAAACTGTTTGTATGTCACTAAACCTAATTCTGATTTTGGTTCGAGAGCAATTACAATCATATTATTTTTTAATTGCTTTACTGGAAGAAAATAATATTCGGACAAATCAATTTTATTTGTAACTTCATTTACTGAAACATAAGGACTAACAATTGTGTCTCGCTCAAAATCAATTGTGCCAATAGAATCGATAAAATATTGTTCAACTTTATCGCAGTTTTCCAACTTTGCATCAGTATAAAATAGATTGTGGTTATCCATCCATCGCTTTAACGCAGAAATATTTTTCGGAACTAAATATCCTTTTGGTCTTTTAACTTCATAAATAGATTTAACAACTGATCTGAAATCATCTACTGTTACAATAGTATCTTCATTTGAATAGTAAGAAAGTAACTTTAACTCAAGTTTATTTCCATCGGAAAAGTGATCGAGTTGAATTGCAACTTTTTCTTCAACTTCATTTTCAATTAATTTTTTTCTTTCCTCTGCCACAAGCTTTTTAATCTGATCTTTGTTATCAAAACTGAATTTTATCAAACCTAACATTCCGAGCATTTGACTTTTTGCTCGACGTTCAATTCTGTCAATGTTGTAATCTTCGCCGTTCATTCCTTCTTGAATAAACGATAAAGTATGTTGTATTCCAAAACTTTGTCGTCCATCGTTTATATCAAATGTGCTGTAGCGCAGAAAATCAACTCCAACCGGACCGCCAGGTAAATAATGAAATGCTGTGTAACCTTTTTCATTGATAAAGTTGAAAATAAAAGGAAGATACTTTTGATAAGATATATTCCTGATTTTTTCGGAGATATTAAGGTTCGTTATTGCACCGACAGTTATATCAAAGTTTCTTCTGAAGCCAAGCTTTTTCCATTCCTCACCAAAGGGCCAGTATTCGTGAACATCCATTGTTACTTCGAAAATATACTTATCAAAAAGTTTGTGAAGTGCTTTTGTTTCCAGTTCTGTAAGAATTAAATGATTACGATTTAAATCCATTCTATTACCATTGCGTCGCTGATTTTTTTCTGAACCATCAGGATTCATTTGAG
>PFVB01000058.1 GCA_002790395.1 Ignavibacteriales bacterium CG_4_9_14_3_um_filter_34_10
TTGACTTCGTTCAAGTTAATCATCACTCCCAATTCCTTTTGCAGCGATGTAACTTCCTTGTCTTTTATCCCACATGGAATAATTCCATTAAACATTTCAAGATTTGTATTAACATTAAAAGCGAAGCCGTGCATTGTAATCCAGCGGCTGATTTTTATTCCGATTGCACAGATTTTTCTTTCATCAATCCAAACACCCGTATAATTTTTTTTTCTACCGCATTGAATACCATATTCAGAACAAACATTAATAATCACCTGCTCAAGTCCGCGCAAATATTCGTGTGTATCTGTCTTCCATAATTTCAAATCAAGAATCGGATAGCCGACAATCTGACCCGGACCATGATAAGTAATATCGCCGCCGCGGTCGATGTCATAAACTTTCACATCATTTTCTTTCAACGAATTTTCATCCCAGACCAAATTATTCTTATCAGCAACTTTTCCCAAAGTAAAAGTATGAGGATGTTCAAGCAAAAACAATGTGTCTCCGATTAAATTCTGACTCCGCTTTGCAAAATAATTCTTCTGCAATTCCCATGCTTCATTATAATCAATAAAACCAAGGTCGATATAAGATAATTTTTTAGATATGGATTGATTCGCCGTAAGCATTTGCCGCCGCTTCCATTATTGACTCTGATAATGTCGGATGAGCATGAATCGTTTTTACAATTGTTTCGTAAGTAGCTTCGAGTGATTTTGCAATTCCGATTTCTGCAATCAGTTCTGTTGCTTCTGCACCGATAATATGTGCACCGATTATTTCACCGTATTTTTCACCGAACAGAATTTTAACAAAACCCTCTCTCTCTCCGATTGCAGCAGACTTGCCGCTTGCCATAAACGGAAATTTCCCGACCTTATATTCAATACCGAATGATTTTGCTTTTTCTTCTGTCAATCCGATACTTGCGACCTGCGGCTGGCAATACGTGCATCCGGGAATTGAATCATAATCCATCTTTGCGGGATTCAATCCTTTGATTTTTTCGACACAATATATTCCTTCCGCTGATGCAACATGAGCAAGCCAAGGGGGTCCGATTACATCACCGATTGCAAAAATGTTTTTAATATTTGTCTGATAATCATTTTTATCAACTTTTATATGAGCTTTTTCAATTTCAATACCGAGTTCGTGCAAGCCGTATCCATCGGTATTTCCAGCGACACCAATTGCAGACAAAACTTTTTCGGCATGAAGTTCTGAAACTTTTCCGTCTTTTTCAATCGTAACTTTGACTGAGCCGTCAATAATTTCAGCTTTTTTAACTGCAGTGGAAGTATGAATTTCAATTCCACGTTTCTTAAAATTTGATTCCAGTAATTTTGAAATTTCACGGTCCTCCACCGGCAGGATTGAATCAAGCATTTCAATAATTGTGACCTTTGTACCGAGCGAATTATAGAAATAAGCAAACTCAACGCCAATTGCACCCGCACCGATAATAATCAAATCTTTCGGCTGTGAAGTGAGAGTCATTGCCTCGGTACTTGTAATTATATTTTTTCTGTCAACAGGAATATTCGGAAATATTTTCGGATGAGCGCCTGTTGCAATAATAATTTTTTCAGATTCAATTTCGTCAGTTTTTTTACCCTCTGTGTCAAGTACTTCTATTTTATTTTTTGCAATAAACTTTCCAAAACCTTTGATGTAATTGACCTTGTTTTTCTTCATCAGAAATTCAACGCCACGGGTAATTTTAGTTGAAACGTCTCTGCTTCGTTTTATAATTTTCCCAAAGTCGAATGATACGCCTTCCACTTTGATACCAAATTCCTCGGCATGATTTTTAATTGAGTCATAAACTTCAGCATTTTTCAGAAGCGATTTTGTCGGAATGCAGCCCCAATTAAGGCAAATACCGCCCAGTTTTTCTTTTTCAATAATTGCGGTATTAAATCCAAGCTGCGCAGCTCTTATTGCAGCCACATAACCGCCGGGTCCACCGCCTAAGATTGTAATATCAAATTTTTTTGACATAATTATTCCTTATTTGTACTCAAAAATACAGAAAAAAAGTCAAAATAAAACCAGTAGTCTTTTTAAGGTTCTTAATCCGATTCTTCTTCTACATCGGACTTAAACTGTCTTCATAAACATCATCCCATTTCATTCATCTTATCAAACATAATAATTTTGAATATCATTTTAGAATACTTAAATTATTCCAAGTTAAATGAGAAAGTTTTGATATTAATTAAGTCACTATACGCATTTGTCATGCTGAACCTGACTGCCATCAGGCAAGTTTTATTTCAGCATCGAAAAAACTTAACAAAAGAAGATTTTGAAACAAGCCTATCTGCCAACAGGCAGGTTCAGAATGACGATGAAGTAAACTTTGCGTAAGGTGAGTTAATTAATACTGACAAAGAAAATGAGACGTGTAAAGCAAGAAATAAAAGACAAATCTGTGATTGAAAAAATTCTTTTAACATCTGAGATATGTCGTTTAGGATTCATTGATGATGACAAACCATACATCCTGCCGTTTAATTATGGGTTTCAAAATGGAGCCATTTATATTCATTGTGCTAAAGATGGGAAAAAGATTAACCTGATTAAGAAAAATAACTTAGGCTGTATAGAGATTGAACAAATTGCAAAGATCGAACGGAATAAAAATGCATGTAAATAGACTTCTACATATCGTTCGGTAATAGGTTATGGTAGAGTTGAGATAATAACTGACTACGAGCAAAAATGCAAAGGATTAGAAGTAATAATGCATCACAATGGAGCGAATTCCTCGAATGATTTGAGTTACGAAAAAAGTGAGGTTGATTCAATGTTCATTTTGAAAGTTGAAATTATATCAATGACCGGCAAGCAATCAAGTAACTTTAATGAAAGCAATTAAAAATACTCGAACTACCAACAAGTATTCCATCTCATCACAAAAATTCTTCAGCGTTCCAACATCCTGGCAATGTGTTTTTTGTGCAACATGCGACCACGGCTGCAAGTTATTTTGAAAATTTACTGTATGGAAAAATTAATTAGGTGACAATAAATGTACTTGATTCGTGTGCTTTAAAGGCATACTTTTAAGCTACAAAGGAGATGAAAATGAAACAGCGAATAATTGAAAATATCAACAATGCAGAAGAGCTCGAAAAATTGTATCATGAAGACAAACAGGAATTCCGAAAATCTTTCAGCCAGATTACTGATGATTTTGATTCAGAACTTGTTAAGTTTTGGAAAATCCGCTTAACTCCTGAAATGATAACCGATGGAGAGAAAATTCTGAAAATTGATGTTTTGACCGTGATTATAATTTCACTGCTCACCGGATTACTCATCAAACTCCCTGTAATATTTTCTGTCATTAATCTTGAATCATTTTACACAAGAAATGCTTCTATAATTGTTTTCAACGGATTAATATTTTATACTTTTTGGCATAATAAAATTTTTGAGCGAAAAGTAATTTTGATTTATAGCTTAATCATTTTTGTCTTGCTGATGTTCGTCAATCTGCTGCCATACAGTAAAAGTGATTCTGTTGAACTGGCTTTCATTCACACACCATTATTTTTATGGTGTCTGTTTGGGATAGTATTTATTTCACTTGATTTTAAGGATACATTCAAGAGAATAAATTTCATACGGTTTAACGGAGAATTAATAATAATGACTGGCTTGATTCTCCTCGCCGGCGGCTTACTTACTGCCATTACATTAGGATTGTTCTCAACTATAAAGATGAATATTGAAGATTTTTATATGAAGTACATCACAGTATTCGGCGGAGTTGCTGCACCAATAGTTTCATTTTATCTGATAAAAATTTATCCCAATATCACAAGCAAGATTGCACCGGTAATCGCAAGAGTATTCACTCCCCTTGTATTCATAACTCTTGCAACTTATTTAATATCTCTGATTTTTTCCGAAAGTAAAATTTTAGAAGAGAGAGAATTATTAATCCTTTTTAATGTTGTGCTTTTGGCTGTAATGGCGATAATTGTATTTTCCATTTCCGAACTTGACAAAACCAGAACGAAAGATTTCAATGTTCTGATTTTATTTGCTTTGGCAATATTGGCTATTATCATAAATTCGATTGCACTGACTGCAATAA
Organism: Ignavibacteriales bacterium CG_4_9_14_3_um_filter_34_10; assembly: GCA_002790395.1. Taxonomy (GTDB): domain Bacteria; phylum Bacteroidota; class Ignavibacteria; order Ignavibacteriales; family Melioribacteraceae; genus UM-FILTER-34-10. Next base: position 4,100 of record PFVB01000058.1, read on the forward strand.
TAACAAGATTCACTAATGGAATAACTCCAAACCGAACGATCGTTTTATTCTCCAATCTATTAATTTTCATTAACCTGATTCTGATTTCAAAAAATTTATATCAGGCATATTTCAGAAATACAAAGGTTGATTTGGTTGAAGAAACAGTGGCTAAATATTTAGCAATATATTTCGGCTGGACAATTGTCGTGATTTTTATTCTGCCGTTTGTATTTCAGTTCAGATGATAAATCAGTTGCTGAAAAAAATTTTAAAAATCGAGTCATTAATTGATAGAATTGCAAGATGAACAAATACTGATGTAAGACTATATAAATCCGATAGTTGATACCTCAAGTAATTTTATACATTATCCAACAGCATAAACTTCTTTTCTTTTATATCAGAATTTTTGTCCCTTGTTTTGGATTTGAATTTACATACTGATTTTATTGGACACACAAAACATTTTGGACTTTGCGAAAGGCAGAATTCCCTTCCCAGTCTTATTAAATTTGTATGGAATGAATGTGCAATG
>PFVB01000025.1 GCA_002790395.1 Ignavibacteriales bacterium CG_4_9_14_3_um_filter_34_10
TCAAAGTACGCATTAAATAAGCCTGAACAACTATCCCGACATTCTTGTAATCTTTGTGAAGTTTCTTATAAAGCTTTATTATTGATTCGGTTGTTGATGAATCTTCCATATCAATTCTTACAAAGTTATTGAAACTCTTTGCTTTCTCAATAACTTCTTTCACTTGCTCATAACAAAAATCTTCATCAATCAACAAACCGAATTGCGTTGGTTTTATTGAAATGTTGGAATCAAGATTATTTTTATTAATGGCTTCAAGTACTGAAATGCATTCTCTCTTTGCAGCTTCTGTCTCTTTACGTGTGCTGATTGCTTCACCAAGAACATCCATCGTTGCAACAATACCTTTTGAATTCAACCCTTTTACAGCTTTCAAAGCATCTTCTAATTTAATACCGGCGATATACTTCTTTGCAAAAACATAAACCACTTGTTTTGGGAGCATTCTGACAAATGATACGATTAATGAATTTAGCGTTTTCAATATAACTCCAATTTAATTTAGGATCTATGAATGAGTCTGCTCTGAAGATTCGACTCATGAATTAGTTTTTCAAATATCCCTAGAAATAATTTTGCTTTTTTCTGAAGTTCTTCTACAGAAGAATCATTAGCAATAATAAAATGTGATTTCTTTTTCTTTTCATCGTCACTCAATTGTGCATTTATCCTTGATAATATTTCCTCTTTTGAAATTTTATCACGGTTCATAATTCTTTCAATTCTTTTTTCAAGCGGAGAAGTAACCAGCAAAATGTAATCATACAAAGCTTCTCGCTTTGCTTCGAATATTAATGCAGACTCAACAAAGACTATATCTTTTAAGAGTAATTCAGTCTCCGCAAGTTCATTAATTTTTTTTATGGTAGCAGGATGAACAATGGAATTTATTTTTTGTAGATTTTTTTCCTCATTGAAGATTAGTTCAGATATGATTTTTTTATTCAATCCGTTCTTATCAAAAACATTTTCCCCAAATACTTTTATTAACTTCTCTTTTACTTCTTCATCGTTTGCCATCAGATTTTTAGCAATCAAATCAGCATTAATCACATAATACCCTTGACTTTCAAAATACCGGCACACAAGCGATTTGCCTGTTCCGATTCCGCCTGTAACAGCAATCTTCAATTTACTTTTCAAAAAAGTTTGCTCAGTTTTATTTGGCATAAGCTACTTTTCTTACTTCTCTTATAACCATTACTTTTATTTGTCCCGGATATTCCATTTCGCTTTCAATCTTTTGTGCAATATCAAATGCAAGCTGATTTGAAAAATCATCATCAACTTTATCCGGCTCAACAACAACTCTGATTTCTCTGCCGGCTTGTATCGCATATGTCTTAGCTACACCTTCAAATGACTGGGCAAGAGTTTCCAGATTTTCCAATCGCTTTACATAACTTTCGAGTGGCTCGCGTCTTGCACCCGGTCTTGCACCGCTGATTGCATCAGCAGCCTGCACAAGTGCTGCAATAGGATGTTCCATTTCAATATCTTCATGGTGACTTCCGATTGCATTAACAACAATTGGATGTTCCTTAAATTTTTTAGCAAGATCATAACCAAGCAAAGCATGTGGACCTTCAATACTTTTGTCAACCGTCTTTCCGATGTCGTGCATGAGTCCGGCTTTCTTTGCAATATTCTGATCAAAGCCTAATTCACTTGCCATAAAACCTGTAAGATATGCTACTTCAATACTATGCTGTAATAAATTCTGGCCGTAACTTGATCGGTATTTCATTCTTCCGATATGCTTGATTAATTCCGGATGAACACCGTGAATACCGAGTTGTATCAAAGCATTCTCACCATCACGTATTATTTCTTCTTCAAGTTCTGACTGAACTTTTTGTACAACCTCTTCAATTCTTGCAGGATGAATTCTTCCGTCCTGAATCAATCTCTCAAGTGAAATTCTTGCAACTTCTCTTCTGAACTGATCAAATGCAGATAAAATAACTGCTTCGGGTGTATCATCAACAATTACATCAACTCCGGTTGCAGCCTCGAAAGCACGAATATTTCTTCCTTCTCGTCCGATAATTCTTCCTTTCATTTCATCATTTTGTATCTGTACAACGGAAACAGTAGTTTCAACGGAATGATCAACTGCGGTTCTCTGAATTGCATTAACTACTACTTTCTGAGCAATCTTTTTAGCTTCAATTTTAGCTTCTTCACGAATTTTCTGAAGTTGTGCGGATGCGTCACTTCGTGCTTTATTGTACATGTTTTCCATCAGCATTTTTTTTGCATCTTCTTCTGTCATAGATGCAATTTTTTCTAACCGCTGATTTTGCTCAATCAACACATTATCAAGTTGTTTTTCTTTATTTAAAAGCTGTTGATTTTTGGTTGTTAAATCTTTTTCCAGTTGCTTGATGTCTTTTTCCTTTTGCAGAATAAGATCATATTTTTTTTCAATGCCCTCTTCACGCTGCTCTAATTTTTTTTCAAAACTTGCCAATTTTTGTTTCTTGGCATTAATATCAACATCAAATTCCTGCTTTTTCTTAAACCATTCATCTTTTACTTCTAATAGCTTTTCTTTCTTAATATTTTTTGCATCTTTTTCAGCATCTTCAATTATTTTTTTTGAACTTTCTTTAGCACGGACTAAACTACTATTTCCCAACTTATTATTTATCAACCAGCCGGTAAAAAAACCGAACGCTAATGAAAGGATAACTCCAATTACTAACTCAATCATAATATCCTCCATAAAACGAAATTTATATAATACCGCTACTGCCAACCTAAAGGAAGAAGAACGTTCCTTTGGTAATGTGGGAAACTGCCAGACGTTTTTTACTTCCACTTGTTCCTTTTCAGGAAATCTGCCAAGCAGATTGAGGCTTGTAATACACGCCGTGAGTCAATGACCCTATTTTTGAACTATTAGTTCTTTATTTGTTTAGTTGGCAGTGCGGGTAATTTATTTATGATGGAGATGACATTATTTTAGACTCATTCAAAAGAAGTTTTATCTTTTTGACTTTATCAGTTGCCTGAATGCTGAATTCTCTGAATTTATTCTTTTCTACAAACAAATCATAAGCAATATTTAAAGCAGCAATTATTGCAATTGTATCACTTGGCTGCTCCGGCATTTCATCGCGGGTTTCTTCCATAATGCTATTTACATATTTTGCAAGTTCCAGAGCTATATCTTCATTATCTACTAATAAAGAGTATTCTTTGTCAAATATTTTTACTTTCAACTTCTTTTTTTCAGTCATTATTAATCTCTACCATCATACAAACAATTTAATTAAGAACGCAAATGATTATCAATTTTCGATATCAAATCATTTATTTTTATTTTAAGATTATTTCTTTCCTCCAAATTTAATGACCCGAGGCTTCCAAACAAATCCTCTTCTTTGAATGGATTAGATACCCTCTGTTCAAAATCATTTAACTTTTGTTTCAATATAGAATTTTCTTTCTCCAATTCAAATATTTTTTTGCTAAGCATTTCTACTTGCTCGGCAAATTCATCACTCCTTTGAGCAAATAAATAAATCTGCTTTTCTAAATTAGAAATCTCTTCTAAAAACAGATCATATTTATTTTTTTCGGGCAATTAGCTCCCTCTTAATTTTGCATTGAATTTGATTTTTATTTTTTCTATCACATTCCAGAATTCTTTATCAATCTCATCTTCTGTCAAAGTTCTGTCACTGCTATAGAATTCCAAACCGAAAGCCATGCTGATATTATTTTTACCTATGCTTTCACTTTCAAAAATATCGAATAACTTTACATTTTTCAATAGTTCGGAGCAATTATCTTTAATTGAATCGATAATTTCTTTGCTGCTTATATTTTTATCAAAAATGAAGGCAAGGTCTCTGTTTGCTTTTGGAAACTTTAATAAATCATTAAATATCTTTTCTTTGCGCTTCAAATCTTTCAGTAATGTTAAATCGAAATCGGCAATGAATACATTCTGATTAACATCAAACAGTTTTGCTGTGTCATTCTTTAATTTCCCGTACGAAACTATCTTGTCCGAATCTGAAAGAGATTCCTCACCATATTCATAATTATCAGAGTCAGTAACTACTTTCTGAAACTTCAACTCCTTTTTCGGAGCAATAAAATCAAGTACACTCTTTACTATTCCTTTAATGTCATAAAAATCAACTGCCTTTTCTTCTTGAAACCATTCGGAAAAATTTGATGTTCCGGTTAATGCAATTACTAAATGCTCGTGCTCAATAATATCATCAAAAGATTTAATCTCATTTGATTTTTTTATAAACGTATGTCCAATTTCATAGAACGCTAAATCTTTTTCACGCACTTTTAAATTTTTTGAGATTGTAATCAGCATTCCGGGCAGTAAACTCGGCCTGGTATTTGACATTTCAGCACTTTGCGGATTTAATACCGAAACTGAATTCCCAAATTTCTCCGCAATGTCCTTACTCAAAAGTGAATTGGAAATAATTTCATTCAAACCAAGTGCAACTAATCTGTTTCTCAGATTATCATTGAAAGCAGTCTGATCAATTTTTTCATCCAAAGTCACATTGATCTTTTCTATCAGTGGCACTTTATCAAACCCGTAAATACGGGCTACTTCTTCAACTAAATCAATTTCGCGATCAATGTCCGGTCTGAATGTCGGAACTTCAACAGTAAAATTATCCCCATCCTGCTGCTTAAAAGTAAATCCAAGATTAGATAAAATATTTTTTGAGGTTTCTGCAGGAACGGCAACTCCCATAATTTTTTCGATCCGTGAATTTCTGAGATTGATAATTTTCTTTTGAATCTCATTCGGATAAACATCAATCTCGCCACTTAATATTTCTCCGCCTCCAAGTTTCTGAATTAAATCAGCGGCTCTGCGTGCAGCCCATATAACTATTTCCGGATCGCAGCCTCTTTCAAATCTTGTTGATGCATCGGTTGACAAACCTAATCGTTTTGATGTCTTTCTTATCACACTTGGATTGAAATATGCAGACTCAATTAAAATGTTTTTCGTTGTCTCAGTTACTTCAGAATTCTCGCCGCCCATCACTCCGGCAAGTGCAACAGGTTTTTCTGCATCGCAAATCATCAGATCAGTTGAAGTTAAAATTCTTTCTTTCGAATCAAGAGTGACAAATTTCTCATTTTCTTTTGCATATCTGACAACAATTTTATTCCCCGCTAATTTGTCCAAATCAAATGCATGAAGCGGCTGCCCAATTTCATGCAATACAAAATTTGTAACATCAACAACATTATTTATTGGACGCAGTCCTATATTTTTTAATTTTTTCTTCAACCAATCAGGTGATTCTTTTATTGTCACACCTTTCACAATTTTTGCAACATACCTTGGACAAGCATCATTATTGATGATTTCTACAGAAGCAAAATCAGTCGCCTTTGCAATAATTTCTTTTGAACCATTTTTTGGTAAAATTAAATCTGTTTGAAAAAGAGCAGCCAAATCTCTGCAAACTCCAATATGACTAAATGCATCCGCTCTGTTTGGAGTAATATTTATATCAAGGATGAAATCATCATAACCGATAAATTCCGAAAAATCTTTGCCAACCTGTGTATCATCACCCAGAACAATAATCCCATCGTGGTTTTCGCTTAGTCCCAATTCTCTTTCGGAACAAAGCATACCAAATGATTCCTGTCCGCGGATTTTTACTTTCTTAATTTCCATTCCGTTTGTTGGAACCACTGCACCAATTTTTGCAAATACAACTTTCTGACCTTTAGTTACATTCGGTGCTCCGCAAACAACGCTAAAATCATTCGCCCCGTCATTCACTTTACATAATGATAATTTTTCCGCATTCGGATGTTTTGAATGTTCAGCAACATAACCAATTATAAAATTTTTATAAACTTTTGCTTGCTCAAAGACTTCTTCTACTTCCAGTCCGCTTGATGTTAATTTTTCAACTACTTCATCAACGGAAATGTCGTCTTTATTAATATAATTTTTTAACCAGTTGAATGAAACTTTCACGAAATCACCATATTAAAATTGAGTTAAAAATCTTTTGTCGTTATCGAAGAAAACTCTGATATCTCCGATTTTATATTTCAGCAATGCAATTCTTTCAACACCCATTCCAAAAGCATAACCAACATACTTTTCAGAATCAACGCCAACGTTATCAAGAACATTCGGGTCAACCATTCCGCAGCCAAGTATTTCAAGCCATCTTCCCGGTTTGTCTTTCGGCTGCCACCAAATATCAACTTCTGCTGAAGGCTCTGTAAAAGGGAAAAAACTTGGTCTGAATCTGTATCTGACATCTTTACCAAAAAATTGTCTCGCAAATGCAATCAATGTACCTTTTAATTCTGCAAAAGTAACATCTGTATCAACATACAATCCTTCAACCTGATGAAACAGACAATAACTTTTTGCACTAACAGCTTCATTGCGATAAACTTTTCCGGGCATGATTGCACGCACAGGCGGTTGTTGTGCTTTCATTAATCTGATTTGTACAGGCGAAGTATGCGTTCGGAGTAGAAAATTTTTGTTAACAAAAAATGTATCCTGCATATCTCTTGCCGGATGATCAGGTGGGAAATTCAGCGCTTCGAAATTATTGTAATCAGATTCAAGTTCCGGACCTTCATGAATTGAAAATCCCAATCCTTTAAAAATTAGTTTAATCTCATCAAGTGTTTGAATCAAAATGTGCTTTGATCCGATTATCTTTTCTCTGCCGGGCAATGACAAATCGAAAAATTTTTCATCCTTTATTTCAGAACCCGGGAAACTGTTTTTCAACTCATCTAATTTGGACTGCACAAAACTCTTTAATTCATTCAGTCTTTTCCCCGAAAGTTTTTTTTCATCCGCAGAAAGACTTCGGAATTCATCGAACAACTGAGATATTTTACCCTTCTTGCTAAAATATTTAATTCTGATTTCTTCAAGAGATTTCGAATCAATAATATTTAGTAAATCCGAATTGAACTCGGATTCTGTCAATAAGATTTTTTGTGTCATATTAATTCTTTAAAATAGAAAACCCTCTGATTCAATAAATGAATCATGAGGGTAAATATTAGTTCAATGCGAATTTAACGATATCAGCAAAAACATTAGGGCTTTCAACAGCAAGTGAAGCCAAAACTTTTCGATTGATTTCGATTCCTTTTTTGTTCATTGCATCAATTAACTTTGAATAGCTTACACCGTTCTCGCGTGCAGCCGCATTAATACGTACGATCCAAAGATTTCTATAAATACGTTTTTTGGTTTTTCTGTCTCTATATGAATGTACGAGAGCTTTTTCAACTGAATTTTTTGCAATTGTAAAAACTTTACTGCGTGCACCCCAAAAACCTTTGGCACGATCTAATACTTTTTTCCTTCGTTGTCGTGAAGCAACTTTATTTGTTGACCTTGGCATACCTTAACCTCATCCTTATTGTAGCATTATACTAACTTTTCTTGAATCAGCTTCAGAAACAAGAGTAGCTTTTCTCAGTCCTCTTTTTCTTTTGGTTGATTTCTTTGTGAGAATATGTGATTTATAAGCTTTGTTCCTTTTGATTTTACCCGAGCCGGTTTTCCTGAATGTTTTTGCGGCTCCGCGGTTACTTTTCATCTTCGGCATAATTCACCTTTTATTTATTTTTCTTTTTAGATTTATCAGCTGCTAAAATAACATGCATAATCTTACCTTCAAACTTTAATTCACTTTCCATTTTTGCAATTTCAGAAAGTTTTTCTACAAATCTCTTTAATAAATCTTCACCAATTTTTGTATAAGCAAGTTCTCTGCCTTTGAAAAACACCGAAACTTTTACCTTATCACCGTCTTGAATAAAGTTTATTGCATGTCTGACTTTAAATTCAAAATCATGAGTATCAGTATTTGGATGTAGCCTGATTTCTTTCAATACTGATACTTGTTGCTTTTTCTTTTGTACCTTATCTCTTTTTTGTTGCTCGTAAACAAATTTTCCATAGTTAATAATTTTACATACAGGTGGAGTTGCATTTGGTGCGATCTCAACTAAATCAAGATCGCTTTCAGCTGCTTTTTTTAATGCATCTGTAACTGAAACTAAACCAACCTGATTTCCTGTTGAATCAATTAAACGAATTTGCTTTAACGACAATAATTCTTCATTGACTCGATTCTGTTTTTCTTCGGGGATATAATACCTCTTTAATTGTTATTTAATCTATTTTTAATTTCTTCGTTAAGCGAATTTACGAAATCATTTACTGAAATTGAACCCTTATCACCAATTTTATGCTGTCTGACTGAAATATTTCCGCTTTGCATTTCTTTTTCACCCAAAATCAACATATAAGGAACTTTTTGTGTTTCCCAATCCCTGATTTTATAACCTACTTTTTCGCTTCGCAAATCTAATTCTGTTCGAATATTATTTCCTTTCAATATTTTATTTACAGATTCCGCATAATCAAAGAAATTTTGAGATATCGGAATAACAGCAACTTGAACCGGCGCAAGCCATGTTGGGAAATATCCGGCATAATGCTCAATTAAAATCCCCATAAATCTCTCGATTGAACCTAATAAAGCACGGTGAACCATAAATGGCCTGTGCTCTTTTCCATCCTCACCAATATACGACATATCAAATCTTTCGGGAAGATTAAAGTCAAATTGAATAGTACTCAACTGCCACTCACGCTTCAGTGCATCTTTAATTTTAATGTCGATTTTTGGGCCATAAAATGCGCCGCCGCCTTCATCAACCTGATAGCTTTGATTTTCTTTTTCCAAAGCAGTTTTTAGTGAGTTAGTTGCTTTCTGCCACAAATCATCTTCGCCAACTGCTTTTTCAGGTTTTGTTGATACATAGAAACTTAAATCTTCGAATCCAAAAGACTTTAGCATAAAACGAGAAAATCTTACAACTTCAATTATTTCATTTTCAATCTGTTCCTGTGCACAGAAAATATGGGCGTCATCTTGCGTAAACCCTCTTACACGCAAAAGTCCATGCAAAACTCCGCTTTTTTCATAACGATAAACAGTACCAAGTTCTGCCCAGCGTAAGGGTAAATCCCGATACGAATGCATTTTGGATTTATAAATCATAATGTGAAACGGACAATTCATTGGTTTTACATAATAATCCTGATCATCAATTTTCATCGGTGCATACATGTTTTCTTTGTAAAACCCAAGATGGCCGCTCGTTTCCCACAACCAGCTTTTTCCTAGGTGTGGAGAATATAGCAATTCGTAACCATTATTTATATGTTCATTACGCCAAAAATTCTCTATTGTATTTCTAATTCTTGAACCTTTCGGATGCCAATAAATTAATCCCGGACCAGCTTCTTCATGAATACTGAAAAGGTCTAATGCTTTTCCTAATTTTCGATGATCACGTTTCTTTGCTTCTTCCAAAGCAAAAATATAATCATCAAGCATTTTCTTTTTAGGAAACGATATTCCATAGATTCGTTGCAGTTGTTTGTTTTTTTCATCACCCCGCCAATAAGAGCCGGAAACACTCAGCAATTTTACATACTTAATCTTATCAGTTGATGGAAGATGAGGTCCTGTGCAAAGATCAGTAAAATCGGACTCTTCATATATACTTATGATTTCTGTATTTTCATCCAGCCCGCCAAGAATCTCAAGTTTATACTGATCGCCTTTCTTTCTGAAAAATTCAATTGCTTCCTGCTTTGATAATTCTTTTCTGACAAAGTTGCTGCTCTTCTTGGAAATCTCCAGCATTTTATTTTCAATAGCAACTAAATCTTCATCAGCAAGTTTTGTATTTATATCAAAATCATAATAGAAACCGCTTTCAATAGCAGGGCCAACGCCGAATTTTGCTTCAGGGAATAATGCAGTTATTGCGTGAGCCATCAAATGTGACGTTGAATGCCAGTAAGTTTCCTTGCCTTCAGCAGCATCAAAAGTTAATACCTGAAATTTGCAATCAGCATTGATAACTGTATTCAAATCTTTCACAGAATTATCAATCTTAACTGCCAAAGCATCAGATAAAAGCCTTTCAGAAATTGATTTTACAACTGCCGAAGCGTAAACGCCTTTATCAAACTCACGAACCGAATTATCCGGTAATGTTACTTTTATTTTTTCCATAACCTTTAAATAAAAAAAAACGGAGAAAACTCCGACTTACTGTGGGTTCTATAGGATTCGAACCTATGACCTTCTGCACGTCAAGCAGACGCTCTAACCAACTGAGCTAAGAACCCTACAGAAAATTGTTATTAAATAGATGAGTACCGAGGGCCGGAATCGAACCGGCACGGGTGCAAACACCCACAGGATTTTAAGTCCTGTGCGTCTACCAATTCCGCCACCCCGGCAAAATCATCAATATGTTAAATCCAACGTGCAAAATATATTTTTTGCAAATGAATTAAAAATTCCAACGCAAATTTAATATAATTTTGATATCTGTCCAAAATAATTAAAGGATAATCGCTTAAAAAAGAAGTAAAAATTATTAACTGCTCACCTTACGCAAAGTTTACAACATCGTCATTCTGAACCTGCCTGTCGGCAGACAGGCTTGTTTCAGAATCTTCTTTTGTCAAGTTTTTTAGATGCTGAAATAAAACTTGCCTGACGGCAGTCAGATTCAGCATGACAAATGCGTATGGTGACTTAGTAAAATTGAATATCTTTTACCTAACCACTGAGGTTTTTAAGTTTAGAAGATTTTTAGGTTATCGGTTTACAAATTGAATTTTAATCACTTTTAGATAATCAATAATATTTTCTTGGATACCACTAAAAATATTGACCAACTAAAGCATTTTTCACATTTATCAATAACTCACAATTGTAACACGAAGCGGTAGCCTCATAAAAAACAAGCATTTTATCGAAGTTTCGCTTCGATTTACAGTATAATTTCAGACTTCTGTTAATGTAAGTAAAAACTTTTATAAGATAAATTTCTTTTTATTTGCTTAAAAAGACTATTGGCATTATTTTTCCGTGTTCAATTTTGGGCCTGTAGCTCAGTTGGTTAGAGCGTCTGACTCATAATCAGAGGGTCCGCGGTTCAAGTCCGTGCAGGCCCACTTTTCCTCTCACTTCTCTTTACATTAGCGGAAGGTACCAGCCTATAGCCTTCCGCGTTTTTATTATTCCGGTGATAATTCTTATGTTTATTCAAGATTTGTAATTAGGATTTTTTTTTGACAAAGAATGGATAATTAAAACTTTGTGATAAAAAAATACTATACACAAGCAACACTAGACATTTTCTCGCAAAGTTCGCCAAGTGCCGCAACGCCCGCAAAAAATATTTAAGAGTTTTTCTATAAATATTTAAGAGAGTTCAGGGAAATATTAAGTCCTTTTACTAATTTTTCTGAACCAATTTTTGTGTAGTAATCAATTGCATTTTCAAAATACATTTTGGCCTGATCATATTTCTTCATAATTCTGTATAGATGCCCAAGTTCGACAGATGTTTCTGCAGAGTTTAATTTATTTCCAAGTTCATTATTGATTCGTAAACTTGTCAGCAGCATATCTTCAGCAACTTCGTTTTTACCGAGATGAATATTTACAATTCCATTTATTTTAAATAGATCTGCAACGGTCAATGTATCATTAATTTGATAAGAAATTGCTTTTGCCTGATTTGTCATTTTTAATGCACGAAGTAAAGATTGTTTTTTTAAATAAACATTAGCTTTGTACATAAGAGCAAGTGCGACTGTTTGGATTGAGAGTGATCGGATGGCGAGAATTTTCGCATCATTAAATTGCTTCAATGCAATCTCTAATTCATTTTTGTTGAAATTGACAATCCCCAGATTTAGCTTTGATTCTGCTTGCATTGGCAAATTGTTTAATGATTCAAAAATTTTTAATGACTCTTCAAAATATTTTTTTGCTTCAGGAAAATTCTCTCTTATTGAATTTAATATCCCCCTGTTATTTAGAAGTTTTGCCTTTAATAATGCATTTTCGTCATTTATAAAAAATCTTTCAGCACTTTCCAAACGGATTTCTCCAATTTCAATATCACCTTTTTCAAGATAAATCGAACCAAATAAAAACTCACATTCTGCAATTCCATCATAATCATTCAATTCTTCAAAAATTCCTTTGGCCAATTTCAAGTGACGATCACTCTGCCTCCAATCTGCCTCTGCAGCAAACACTTCACCAAGCAGAAGATTGCATTTAGCAATAAATTGTTTTGTAAGTGTGATCTCTTCCGTTTTTGATAGTATTTTAAAAATAAGTTTAGCTGCCAATTCGTTTTTCCGGTAAAGCGACAAAATCAAAGCAAGTTTATATTCAAAATTGATAAGTTCGCTTTCGAACAGATATTTTTCTGAATAGGTTAAAGCTAAATCGTAGAGAAAATTTATTTTTTGGTTTGTCTTAAAATAGAATGCAGCAAGTTCAGAGTCATCAATCGTTTCGTCCTCATCAATCGGCATTGAATGCGAAATTCTTTCAAAAAATTTAGAAAAAATCTCTTTGTCAAAAGTAGATTTCATTAGATTAATAAAATCAATATATACGGCAACCGATGATTTAAATTTCGACATTTCTCACCTGAAAATTGTTAATGAATTAAACACTTATCAACTATTTTTAATTTTTTCCTGAAAATAATTTAAAGTCAATTTCAAACCAATTTTACGGTCAACTTTTGGCATCCAACTTAATAATTCTTTTGCTCGGGAAATATCAGGCTGCCTGACTTTTGGATCATCAACAGGCAAATCCTGAAATACTATTTTGCAATTTGTATTAATCAGTTCAATTATTTCTTTTGCAAAGTCCAATATTGTAATCTCCTGGGGATTACCAATATTCACAGGCTCAGTTTCATTTGACATTAAAAGTCTGAAAATACCATCAATCAAATCACTCACGTAAGTAAAACTTCTTGTCTGCGATCCATCTCCGAAAACTGTAATATCTTCACCTTTCAAAGCCTGTGAAAAGAAAGCCGGTAAAGCCCTCCCGTCGTTAAGTCTCATTCGTGGTCCGTAAGTATTAAATATTCTTACAATGCGTGTCTGAACTCCATGATATCTGTGATAAGCCATGGTCAATGCTTCTGCAAATCTTTTTGCTTCATCATAAACACCTCGTGGACCAATAGGATTTACATTTCCCCAATAAGATTCTTTCTGCGGATGAATTTCAGGGTCGCCATAAACTTCTGAAGTGGATGCCAACAAAAATCTTGCTTTTTTTTCTTTTGCAAGTCCAAGTGCTTTATGAGTTCCAAGCGAACCGACCTTTAATGTCTGAATCGGAAGCTGCAAATAATCAATCGGGCTTGCAGGCGAAGCAAAATGCAAAATATAATCCACTCTGCCTGGCACATGGATGAAATTTGTGACATCATGTTTTATAAACTGAAAATTTTCATTTCCGAAAAGATGCTCAATATTTTCAATATTACCGGTCAGTAAGTTGTCCATGCAAATAACTTTCATTCCATTCTCGAGTAACTTATCGCAAAGATGAGAACCTAAAAATCCGGCTCCTCCGGTAACAACTGCAACTTCTTTCATAGATTTCCTTAATAGATTAAATAATTTCTTAGTTTAAATTACAATTTTTTTTTATTTTTTCATTACAAATAAAAAAGATTTCAGAAGATTAAAGGCAAAAAAATGAAAAATTTTTTCTTATTCCTTTTTATGATATTAATATATTCAACAGTTTCAGCTCAGGTTAAAGATTATGAACTTGGATCACCGGCAAATACAATACGTAATTATAATGGCGGTTATTTTGATTATTCTGATCCCACAACGGTGAACATAAAAGTTTCTGTATGGGGTTTCGTTAAATATCCCGGTAGATACACAGTGCCAATAAATTCAACCGCTGCTGATTTGCTTTCTTTTGCAGGCGGACCAACAGATGATGCTCACCTCGATGATTTAAGACTCTACAAATTGGGCCCTGATAGCAGCCAGTCAATAGTTAAGTTTGATTATAATGATTTATTGTGGGAAGAAACATTAAGAACCACAAAAGTTGTCGTTCCAAATCTTACCGCAGGTGATATTTTGGTTGTTCCGGGAAGTCCAAGGCTGTACTTCAAAGACTGGTTTTCAATCACTCTATCTGTTGTTTCGACTCTAATCTCTTTATCAATTCTTGTATTGAATATCATCCGATACTAAAATTTTATTATAAAATAAGCCGTCAGTTAAAACTGACGGCAATTTAATTCTATTTCATTAAAGGGGGAAATTCAATTCAGCAACTGTGGACTTGTTCAATTCACTTGTAAGTTTAAAATCAATGTTGTGCAATGATGAAATTCTCTTTACGATTTCGAGCCCAAGTCCCAGTCCCTTTTCTCTAAAAGAATTTTCCCCAAATTTTTTAAATGAATTTATGGATTCAATATCCTGTCTTGACAAACCACGTCCAAAATCTTTTACAGAAAATTTATACAGATTATCCTCTTTAAATGCATTCACTTCAACAACATAATTTTCTTCAGAAAATTTGAGAGCATTTTCAATAAGTTCAAAAAGAATTGGACTTAAATATTTTTCATTTATTCGGATTGTTCCTGCTTCCAAGTTAATTATTTTTACTCTTTTCTGAGGGAAAAGACTCTGTTGAATTTGATTTACAACATTATGAACCAAAACCTCATCAATTAAAGTTAATCTATTATTGGCAAAACTTTTCTTCTCCAACAAAATCAAATCTTTATAAAGCAAAAACTTTTCTATTTTATCTCTTAAAATCCCACCTGATTTTGCAATCATCTTAGCCATACTTTGGATTGAATCCAAATCACTTTCGGCGGAAATCATTTCAGAATACCCAAGAATTGGGACTAATGGTGTTCGCAATTCGTGTGGGAGTTTTGCAGATAAATCATCTTTCAGTTGATCTAATTTTATATCCAATTTTTCTTTTTTCTTCAGCCTTGTTTGAACTGAATTTAATAATTCATCAATTCTGAATGGTTTTAACAGATAGTCGTCTGCCCCAAAATTCATCCCTCTCCGAACATCTTCGGAGCTGACCTTTGCTGTTAATAAAATTACCGGAATTGTTGATGTTGTATTTTCTTCTGAAAGTAATTTAATCAAAGAAAATCCGTCAATTTTTGGCATCATAACATCACTTATGATTAAATCCGGAGAAACTCCCTTTGCTTTTTCAAACCCTTCTTCTCCGTCCCGCGCTGAAATAACATTGAAACCTTCTGCTTCTAAAATTTCGCAAATATTGTTTCTCAGATTAAGATCGTCTTCTACTACTAATATTTTCTCCATAGAAACCCTTTCATAAAATTGCAACCTATTATCGTAATAAAATTTCGCTAATTAAAGTAAAATGATTTATACGGTTAAAGTATGTATTTAAGCGGTCAAAGTACTACAGATGTTTTATTTAATAATGCGATTAAACCTATCATAGAATAAATTTATCTTTGATTCTTGCTGCATATCTTTTGCTGATTACAAACGGTTCGCTTTCATCCTGAAGATGGATTATGTAAGATGATGCAGAGAATTTTTCAATTTTAGATATAAAGTCCATATTTATAATTGCATTCCGATGAATCCGAAGAAAAAGCTTTGTTGGCAATTTCAATTCCCATTTATCAAGCGTGTCACGAAGCAAAGTGCTTTTCCCACTTCTGCACTTAATAAGAATATATGGTGTTTTCGATTTAAGAAACTTCAGATCCTTAATGCAAATATTCTGAATAACTTTATTAAACTTAATCAAAATTTTATCATCGATTTCATATAGCAATTTTTCGGATTTTTCTCTGTTCAAATATTCCTGATTTTCATCTTCTCTTTTTTCAATTCTTAATTTAACAGAATTCAGGAGATCATCAATAGTAAATGGTTTGAAAATATAATCATCCGCACCAAGAGCCATTCCTTTACGAAAATCTTCTTTCTCGACTTTTGCAGTTAAAAAAACAAATGGAATCCGTTTTGTTGTTTTATTTTTTGAAAGTGATTCCAAAACCTGATATCCATCTTTTAGAGGCATTGAAATATCACAAATAATTAAATCGGGAATAATTTCATTTGCCTTCTCGATTCCGGTCTCGCCGTTTGTTGCTGTATGAACTAAATATCCTTCTTCCTCAAGAATTATACTGATGTTGTCGAGGACTGCTTTGTCGTCCTCAATCACTAAGATTTTCTTTTTCATATTACTCCACAGGAATCAGCACGGAGAATATTGTTCCTTTATTAATTTCACTTTCAACTTCAATTTTGCCATTAAGAATATCAATGCACCTTTTAACAATGTTCAAACCAAGTCCGGAACCTTTGAAACCGATACTGTTTTCATTTCGATAAAACGGCTCGTAAATATTTTTTATTTCATCTGCTGGGATACCGATTCCTTCATCTTTGACTTTAATTATTAAATTACCGGCATCTGATTGAACAGACAAAATAATCTTGCTTACTTCGGGACTATATTTTGAAGCATTACTCAGCAGATTACTTAAAATATGATCAAACAGCTTGATATCAATACTATAAATTTCCTTATCGCATTCATTTTTATAAATAATTTTTTGCCCTTTTTTCAGATTTTGTTTCTCAATCTGAATTATTGAATTAATGACTTGGTCTATAACTTCTTTTGAAGGAATATTTTTAATTACTTCTCTGTCTGCTCTGCTGATAGTGATAACTTCATCTAATAGCTGAGTTAAATGATTCACCATATTTTCAATTTTTTGATAGTGAACATTCAACTTTTCTTCATTCCATTTTTGACTGTATTTTTGGATAATTTGAGAAGAAGAGAGCAAAGCAGCAAGCGGAGTCCGAAACTCATGGCTAACTGATGCAACAAACCTTGTTTTTAGCTCATTCAATTCTTTTTCTTTTGACAGTGCCTCTGCTAACTGAGCTTTTAGTTCTTTTTCCTTCTCAATCTGAGTTTCAAGTCCCTGGTTGGTCCGTTTGAGTTCTTCAGTTCGTTCTTCAACCATTCTTTCAAGATTTTTTCTGTACTCATCAAGTTTTAGTTCTGCATTCTTTTTTTCTGTGATATCAAGACCAACACACAACATTTCTTCGGGTTGATTATTACTTCCAAGTTTGCAGGTAAACTCCCAAAGTGTAGTCATTTGCTTGTCACCTTGCTTTGGTTTACGCAGTTCAACCTGAAAAGTTGTCTCCGGATTTTGAATACATCTTTCTACAACTTCCAGACATTTTGGATGGTCTTCATGATAAATTGTTTCCAAAGAATTTATGCCATAAAAATCATTCCCGTTAAATAACCAGTCAAAGGTTTTCTTAAACTTTTGATTATAAAAAGTGTACTTTCCTTCCATATCTGTTTTAATGATATAAGTTGAATTTGCATTAAACAAACCTCTAAGTTCATTCTCACTCTTTTTCAATGCTTCATTCAATGTTTTTTTCTCAAGTATTTTAGTCAGTTCATTAGCAATAATTCCGAGATTTTTTTCATCAAATTCATTGTATTCAGCATCTTTATTTCCAACCCCAAAGATCAGTTTAACTTTCCCATTTAAAAATGCTGGAACACTCATAAACCGAGTCAGTCCCACATGTCCTTCAGGAAAACCTTTTTTATTAGGTAATTTGTCATAATCATTATAAGTTAAAGTTTCTCCCTTTTTTATACAATCCACCCAGTTCCCTGCTTGACTAATGGGGTAATGAGAATCAAAAACGGGTGAACAATTTTGTCTTAGTTCTAAACTCCATGTTACAAGTTCAATAGTTCCCTGATCATCATTGACTTTGTGGAAGAAACCAATTTTGCTGTCAGTTAATTCAACCGCTTTATCAATCACCAAACTAAAAAAATCTTTTTCATTTAATTCAGATGCTTTGCTGTATATTTCAAACAGAATTTTTGCCCTTAAATCTTCTTTTTTACTGATGTCTTGCAAATACTTTTTGTTTGTAATATCTTCAATTAAACTTAGAATATAATTTTCAGAAGCAATTTTTATTAGTCTTGAAGTTACAAGACAGTATATTTTGTTTCCGTTCCTAACTTTAAATTTAATCTCACTTTCATCAATAAATTTATTTTCAACAAGTGTTTTTACAAAATTATTCCTTTCCTGCTCAGTCAACCAAAAACCGAGTTCAGTTGATGTTTTACCAATAATTTCATCCCTGCTATAACCACTGATTTTTTCAAAAACTTTGTTTACAGCAGAATATTTACCATCATTTATTGAAGTAACAGAAATTGCAAGGGGAGAAGATTCAAATATCAGACGAAATTGTTCTTCGCTATGTTTTAATTGATTTTCCAGAAAAAGTAATTGTGTAATGTCCTTTGCAATCACTAAAACTGATTTTTCACCATTAAAATCAAAAGGTATTGCCGTAGATTCTATATCTTTTATAACCCCATCAAAGCAGACAATTTTCAAATTTGCAGTTTTTGCATGCAAATTTTTATCAACCACGTTTGCAATCATCTGCTTAGAAATTTCGGCAAAATCTTTATGAACTATATCAGAAATGGAAACAGAATTTATATCAAACGATTCATCCACATTAAACAAATGAAATGCAGACTTATTAGCATATAATATTTTATCATCCTTATGAATAATAATTGCATTCGGTGTGGATTTGAGAATTCTATCGATTTTGTCTTTTTCAAGTTCAATCTTCCTGAGAAATTTATCAGAAAATTTTGTAAAAATAAACATGCAGGAAAGACCAACAAGAAGCAAAATCAGACTCTGTATTTGTTCACCATCTGTATGCCTGCTGATAATGTTTTCATATTTATCATAAGGAAGACTTATGCTTATTCCGCCTCTGATATCACCAACTTTATATCCCTGCTTAGCGTGGCACTTTAAACACTCAGACTCACTACTGTCCCGTTAGAAGTCGAATAAAAACAACTGGTTAGCGGATTGGTAGTTCGCATTT
>PFVB01000131.1:0-2299 GCA_002790395.1 Ignavibacteriales bacterium CG_4_9_14_3_um_filter_34_10
CACCTGCACCAAGAGGCATTCCGCAGGTTGAAGTTACCTTTGATATCGATGCAAATGGTATTCTCCATGTTTCTGCAAAAGATAAAGCTTCAGGTAAAGAACAAAGCATCAGAATTACCTCATCATCAGGATTGAATAAAGATGAAATAGAAAAAATGAAAAATCAGGCAAAAGAACATGCTGCCGAGGATAAAAAGAAAAAAGAAGCAGTCGAAATAAAGAATCAAGCTGATAATCTTGTCTTCCAAACTAAAAAACAAATGGAAGAATTGAAAGATAAAATCCCTGCTGACTTAAAAGTTAAATTGGAAGAAGAAGTTAAAAAAGTAGAAGATGCATTGAAAACCAATGACTCTGCAGCAATAAAAAATGCAACTGAAGCTTTAAGCAAAGTCTGGAACGAAGCATCCCAAAAGATTTATTCGCAAGCCGGACCAACAGGTCAACCTGAACCAAATGTGAATGCTCAAGCTCAACCGGAAGAACAAAAATCATCCGAGAAGAAAGATGATAAAGACGTTCAGGATGCTTCTTATGAAGTAGTTGACGATAAATAATTTCTATTTTTGAATTGTCTCTTTAAGCCGTCAGATATTTTTGACGGCTTTTTTTTATAAAAAAACAATAAATTGTATCAAAATCTATACAATCAGATTTAAGTAATTCCAATATTATAAAAAAAACGAATTATTTCATTGGCACATCAATTGGTTTATCCAAGGAAACAACAGGAGGATAAAATGAAAAAGCTGATTTTAACTTGCGTGATATTTTTAGCATCTTTTTCTTTCGCAGAGGCGAAAACATTTTATGGTGAAAGAAATATCGGGATGTTTTATCATTCACTCAAACCTTATGGTGAATGGATTTATCTTGACGATGATTTAATAGTTTGGCGACCAATGACAAATCATGCTGGTTGGAGACCATACAGCGACGGAAGGTGGGTTTGGACACGTCATGGTTGGTATTGGGATTCATTCGAACCTTTTGGTTGGGCAACTTTTCATTATGGCAGATGGATTTTTGATGATTATTATGGATGGGTTTGGCTGCCTGATAATGAATGGGCACCTGCCTGGGTTGAATGGAGATATGATAACAATTATATTGGTTGGGCTCCATTGCCTCCTTATGCTTCATTCAGAATTGATTTTGGAATTCATTTCTCTGTCGAATGGAGATCGCATTATTCTTATTGGAACTTCGTTTCTTACCCAAGATTTTGTAACGGAAATGTAATCACATTTTTAGAGCCGGCTCACAGAGTTGAAAGATTTTTCGGAAGAACAAAATACAGGACAAATTATTATTCAAGAGACCGTGAAATTTACAATGGTGGAATTAACAGAAATATTATCGAGCGACGCGGTAAAGTCAGAATTTCCGAAGTCAGTTTGAGAAATGCTGATTATAATGACCGTATTGACAGAAGCCGCGAGAAAGAAGTATTTGTTTATCGTCCAAAGGCTGAAAACAATCGTGTTGATATAAATGAAATTTCACGAGGCGAAAGGAAACTAAATATTGAGCGTGAAAAAGTTTTTACGGAAAGAAAAGAATCGGAAAGAAAGAATACACGGGAAATTGAAAAGAGGAATCCGGAAGCAGAAAGAAAGTACGATGGAAGTGATTCCCGCAGCAGACAGATTGTACCCGATGAAACAAATGCACGCAAACCGGCGGTAAAAAATGAGAGAAAAATTGAATCACGGGCAAATGAAAGACCAGATAGCAGAACTGAACCAGAAAAAAAACGAATTGAAAGAAATGAATCTGTAATAAAGGAAAGAACCCGTGAACCGAATTCAGTAAATGTAAAACCGAGAGAAACAAGAAATAATGAGAGCCGTAAAGTTGAAAAGGTGAGATAAATTCATAATAAAAAAAAAGGCTGCATTCCGCAGCCTTTTTTTTATTAATAAATCTAAATTAATCCTTCATTTACAAGTTTTGCAATTCCGGCTGTTCCATTTTTCTGAATGGTTTTTAATCCTCTTGCACTAATTTTAACGGTAACAAATTTATTTAATTCCTGAACCCAAATTTTTTTCTTTTGTAAATTCGGTAAAAACCGTCTTTTGCTTTTGTTGTGAGCATGTGAAATACTGCTGCCTGCAACAGGTTTTTTTCCGGTAACTACGCATTTTCTTGCCATTTTTTCTCCATCAATCTAAAATTAAGTGTGCAAATATAAATATTCCGGCAAAAGAATAAAAATTTTTTGAAAAGAATTTTTAACCTTGTCTTGCGCCTAATTCTCTGTCCAGCATATACATACCACCTTTATTATCCCCGA
>PFVB01000131.1:2407-4634 GCA_002790395.1 Ignavibacteriales bacterium CG_4_9_14_3_um_filter_34_10
CAAGATTTGCTAGTTCGTTAATTGATTTTGTAATGAATTTCTCGTGTTTCAAAGTTTCTTCAAAAACTTCCAATGGAGAGTCCCATACAAATTCAGGTTTGTCAATTTTGTCAAGAATCGCAGCACCGCCAACTTTGTTGATAAAATCAAAAAACTTCATTGCATGTCCGTATTCTTCAAAACTTTGCTTTTTCATCCACGATGCCATTCCATCATAATTTAATTTGTTTAAGAAAGCTGACATTGATAAATATAAATAAGATGAAAAGAATTCACGATTTAAATGGATGTTCATTTCTTTTAATATTTTTTCTGATGCCATTTCGGTCTCCTTTTTATTATAAAATTTATATCTTAATGTAGTGAACAATAATAATTAATGAGTAATTCAAAAAATGAATAAAAAATATTTTATGCTTGTGATATTTATAATGTCCTGCCCGATTTTTGCTCAAACAGAATTCAGCGTCCATAAATTTCATAAAGAAATCTATCAGAAGTCATTTGCAAAATCAGGGAATGATTTTTTATCAGAGAATACCGGAGAAATCATTCCTTTGCAAAACACCAAAATAGAATTGAGCAAAATCGTTTTTGGATACTTACCAGACTGGGAATATCTGGCAAACTCACAGAAGTATTTTCATTTTGATTTGATTACTCATCTTGTTGCGTTTGATTTTCCTGCTGATTCCAACGGGAATATTTCAAATCCTGCCGGCTGGCCATGGACATCATTATTGAATACGGCTCATCTGAATGGCGTGAAAAATATTCTTGGAGTTACAAATTTCGAAGCAAAAGAAATCAGAAAAATTATGACTAACAGTACTTCAAAACAGAATTTCTTCAATCAACTGAAGAGTAAAGTGGCAGCATATAAATTCGACGGTGTCAATATTGATTTTGAAGGTTTATATAATGCAGATAAAGGTGCAGTGTTAAATAATTTTATGACAGATCTTACAAATTTCCTTCACACAGAATTTCCCGGAAGTGAAGTTTCTTTTGCCGGACCGGTTGTAAACTGGGGAAATTACTGGGATTTGCTCGGATTGGTAAAAAGCTGTGATTACGTATTTATTATGGGATATGCATTTTACGGAGGATGGAGCACAACATCGGGACCGAATTCCCCATTAACAGGCGGAAGCAGAAATATTGCAACTGCATTAAATAATGATTATGCTGCTGCTGTTGCAAATTATCCTGAGCGGGTTGTTCTTGGTCTGCCTTATTACGGAATTCATTGGACGACTGAAACTTCATCTGCATATTCAAAGGTGATTGATTTTGTTGCTAATCCAAAATACAGGTCAGCTATTCTGAAAGCAGAAACAAACGGAAAAATTTGGGATACTAATTCAAAAACTGTTTGGACAAGATGGCAGGATAGTGAGTGGAATCAGATTTGGTTTGATGATGATTCGAGTCTTGGTCTTAAATATGATTTGGCAATTGCAAAAAATATCGGCGGAATTGGGATGTGGGCTTTGGGATATGATGGTGACCGTGCTGAATTGTGGAATTTAATTTCAAAGAAGTTTGGAGACGGCAGTGTGTCAATTCCATCCAAACCTAATACTTTTTATATAAAGGACAACGGCTTGAATTCTGTAACACTGAATTTCAATAAATCTTTGTTCGCAGATTTTTATGAAGTCTATAAATCTACTGATGCTGTTCATTATAAAAGTCTTGGCAATTTTTCAACTAATAAAATCGCAATTGAAAATATGAACTCAGACAGTATTTATTTCTTTAAAGTCCGTGCAGGAAATTCAACTGGTCTTTCGGAGTTTACTGAAGTTTTATGCGCTTCACAAAAGAATTCATATAATAAAATCTTACTTGTCAATGGGTTTGACAGAATTTCCAATAC
Organism: Ignavibacteriales bacterium CG_4_9_14_3_um_filter_34_10; assembly: GCA_002790395.1. Taxonomy (GTDB): domain Bacteria; phylum Bacteroidota; class Ignavibacteria; order Ignavibacteriales; family Melioribacteraceae; genus UM-FILTER-34-10. Next base: position 4,290 of record PFVB01000131.1, read on the forward strand.
GACAAATAATTTTGATGCAGTTAAATTTTGGTTTGAACCATTGGCAGAAACTTATTCCGATTTTATCTCAACTTCCAATGAAGCAGTTATTCAGGGTTTGGTTGATTTGAATGATTATGAAATTGTAATGTGGATTTTGATGGATGAATCAACAGAGGATGAAACATTTTCCGGTGTTGAGCAGTCATTAATAAAAAATTTTCTTGAGCAAAATGGGAATTTTTTTATTAGCGGTTCTGAAATTGGTTGGGATTTGGTTGAAAAAGGCTCTGCGGCAGACAAAGAATTTTTCAAAAATTACTTAAAAGCAAATTACATTAGCGATGCACCAAATAATAAGAGCAA
>PFVB01000010.1 GCA_002790395.1 Ignavibacteriales bacterium CG_4_9_14_3_um_filter_34_10
TGGCTTTCATATTTTTATTTTCAATTGGCGGATTAACAGGTTTGGTGCTTGGTGCACTTGCAACAGATATTCATGTTCATGATACATATTTTGTTGTTGCACATTTTCATTATGTTATGTTTGGCGGAACAGGAACAATCTTCTTTGCTGCATTATTCTATTGGTTTCCCAAAATGTTTGGCAGAATGTACAATATTAAACTTGCCAATTATTCGGTTGCATTATTTTTTATTGCCTTCAATACTCTTTATTTTCCTAAATTTATTCTTGGTTATATGGGAATGCCGAGAAGATATTACGATTATTTGCCGCAGTTTGCACCACTTCAGTTGGTTTCAACAATTGGTTCTTGGCTGATGTTAATTACGATAATATTAATTATATATAATCTGGTTCATAGTTTGTACAAAGGAAAAATTGCTTCTGATAATCCTTGGGGGGGAGTAACATTAGAATGGCATACTTCGACTCCGCCGCCATTAGAAAATTTTGCAGAAGTTCCTGTTGTTACACATGAGCCGTATGATTTTAGTCAACTTAAGGAAATGAAGCATGATTCATAACGAAAATTCTAATACACATTCGCACAGAGATGATACCGGTGCCAAAATGGGAATGTGGCTTTTCCTTTTCACAGAGGTTCTGCTTTTCGGCGGGATGTTTTTAGTTTATGCAGTTTATAGATTTCAGAATCAGGCACAGTTTCATCTGGCGGGAATGGAATTGAATACTACTGTAGGAACAATAAATACGATAATTCTTTTAACGAGTAGTTTAACAGTTGCTTTGGCAATTACAGCAATTCAGAAAAACAATAAATTTCTTTCCATGTTGTTCCTTTCTATCACTTTAGTATTTGCAATAATGTTCATGGTAAATAAGTATTTTGAATGGTCAACAAAAATCAGTCATGGAATTTATCCCGGTTCGGAAGAATTATTAAAAAAGCAAAACGGTGAAATTTTATTCTTCGGACTTTATTATGTAATGACAGGTTTACATGGACTTCATGTTATAGTAGGAGTTGTATTACTTTCAATAATGATGCTGTTAATTTATAAAGATAAAATTAATATTGACAGTTATGTTAAATTGGAAAATTCGGGTTTATATTGGCATTTGGTTGACCTGATCTGGATTTTTCTGTTCCCTTTATTTTATTTGATACAATAGGATTACAATGGAAAACGCTAATAAAAAAACTCATATTACGCCATACACTACTTATTTGATAGTGTGGATTGCTTTGCTTGCCTTTACTTCAATTACAGTTTCTGTTGCAGGAATTAGTTTGGGTAATTATACATTAGTGATTGCTCTGTTTATAGCAGCAATTAAATCGGCTTTGGTTATTAATATTTTTATGCATATAAAATTTGAAGAAAAAATATTTAAAGTTTTTCTTGCATTAAGTGGAATGACTTTGTTGATAATTTTTATTTTAACATTCACCGATTTTTCATTTAGATGAGGTTATGATGTCTCCGACTCCAACTGCACATGTTGAAAATGTCGATTTTGTAATGTTATTGATTGTTGGGATTTCAGTAATTCTTCTTCTCGGAATAACTGCTACGATGATATATTTTGTTTTCAAGTATAATAGAAAAAAAGGTCATCAGCCAGTTGATATTCATGGATCAGTTTTATTAGAAACAATTTGGATTGTTGTTCCCACCATATTAGTTCTTGGAATGTTCTATTATGGTTATACGGGTTATGAAGAAATTAGAAATATTCCAAAAGATGCACTTGAAATTAAAGTTACTGCAAGAATGTGGTCTTGGGAATTTGAATATGCAAATGGTAAAAAATTTGATTCACTTTATGTCCCCGTTAAAAAAGACATAAAACTTGTTATGAAATCTCAAGATGTAAATCATTCTTTTTTCATACCGGCGTTTCGAATCAAAGAAGATGTGATTGCCAGTAAAGAAAATTATCTCGGATTTAAGGCAGAAAAACTTGGTGAATACGATATTGCCTGCGCTGAATATTGCGGCTTGAATCATTCAATGATGTATTCAAAAGTCAAAGTTGTAAGTGAAAAAGATTTCGATTCTTGGCTTAATAGTAAATCTGAAATTTTGAGTAAACAAGATTCTACATTGAGTAAATAGATGATTGAATTGACTCAGCCATTAAGTTCATCAAATCAAATCAGGAAAACTTTTTCAGTCATTTCCGAATTGGGAAAATTCAAGATAACGTTTTTTGTGTCCGTAACTACTTCATTTGGGTATTTATTAGATTCTGGTGATATAAATTATAAAATGGTTCTGATTGCATTTGCAGTATTTTTAATGGCAAGCGGAGCTTCAGCAATAAATCAAGTGCAAGAAAAAGATTCAGATAAAAATATGAACAGAACAAAGATTCGTCCGATTCCTTCCGGTGAAATCGGTTCTGTATTCGCATTTTCATTAGGTTTGTTTTTAATTTTAGTCGGAAGTTTGTTCCTTTTGTATTGGGGTGGTTTTATTCCTTTTGTTCTTGGGCTGATTACTTTTGTTTGGTATAATTTCATTTATACTCCCTTAAAAAAATATTCGGCATTTGCGATCATTCCCGGATCTGTTGTAGGTGCACTTCCGCCGGTAATTGGCTGGACAGCTTCAGGTGGAAATTTATTTGATAACACTGCAATTGGTTTGGCTTTGTTCTTTTTTATTTGGCAGGTTCCTCACTTTTGGTTGTTACTCATGATTTATGATAAAGAATATAAATCGGTTGGTTTTCCGGTACTTACTGATGTTTTTAATAAATATCAACTAAGCAGGATTTCTTATGCATGGATTTTTGGATTAGGTATTTCATCTTTATCTCTTGTAATTTATGATAGCAATATTAATTATTTGATGATTTCAATTATGGTTTTAATGATTATAATCTTACTGTATTTCTCTTCATCATTGCTTTCCAAAAATCTTGGGATAAAAACATTTCGGAAGAATTTTTACTATATAAATATTTATGTTTTATTAATAATTGCAATTCTTTCTTTTGAAAAATTAATTAAATAAAAATTAAGGTTATTCGATGGAATTTTTTCAGCAATCAGTTCTACCACAATCAGCGCAACATATTATTCTTCTTAAATATATGTTGGTTTTGGCTTACATGATTTTTTTACCGTACTTTTCTTTGCTGCTTGGTTCTATGTTTATTTCAATGAACCTTTCAAAAAAAGGTGGAGATAATTCTGAGTTGAACGCAATTGCTTATAGAGTAATTGAATTCCTCACATTTAATCGTTTAGCTCAAATTGCACTTGGATTCGTCCCAATGTTCAGTATTGTATTCATTTATATGCAACTGTTGCAATTATCTGAAATTTCTTTTTTGCCTTATTTCATTATCTCATTTGGCTTCATGTTGATAGGGACAATATCGGTTTATTTTTATAAACATTACTTTTCATTAGACTTATTGCTTTCGGAAAATAGTATTGAATTTGAAAAGAGCAGCGTTCCCAAAAGTATTTTAGATTCACTGAGCAGTTTTTCGAGTAATTACAGTAAATACGGAAAATATTCTGTCTGGTTATTATCTCTTGGCATTTATTTTTTTATAGCATTATCAAGTTTTTTTAATCATGATTCTATTTCTGAATTTGCATTTATAAATGTCCTTTTATCATGGGCTTCAATCATTGGCTTTTTACAATTCATCGTACTCTCCTTTTTATTTTCTTATATCTTACTGGGGTATAACTTATTTAAATCCAAGGTAAGCGAAAGTATGAATGATTTTGTTTCTATTATTTTGAAGAAGGGAATGGTTCTATCTTTATTGATGCCACTATTGCTTTTATTGGATTCAATTACTACTTCATCAAGTGCAGTATCTGAGAATTTCTTTTTCTACACAATTCTATGCTTATTTCTCCTTCTGTTAATTTCCACTTCTTTTTATAGAAGTTTGAAATTTGGGCAGGTAAATAAATTTAACTCACTAATTTTTCTTGCTTTTTTGTTTATTGCAGTGTACGTAATTCGCGGGCAATATTTATTTGATACATCTAGCCAATTAGAAGTAAATAAACTTGTTGAAAACTACACAGTGTATGAAAATAAAATTCAATCTGGATTAGGTGGAAATATTTTGGTCGTAAGTGGTGCAGATATTTTTAACGGTAAGTGCATCGCTTGCCATAATTTTGATAAAAAGATAGTTGGACCTGCCTATAAAGATGTTCTTCAAAAATATGAAGGTAAGATGGTAAATCTCGTAAAGTTTGTTCTGAATCCAATCAAAGTTAATCCCGATTACCCAGTAATGCCAAATCAAGGATTGAAACCAAATGAAGCCGAAGCAATAGCTGATTACATAATGAAAACTTATACTGAACAGTACAAATAATATCCATGACAGTACTCGAAGCAATACAACTCTCGAGTGATTTTCTACAAAAAAAAGGAATTGTTTCCCCTCGTCTTAATGCAGAACTTCTACTTTCGGAAATTCTAAGTGTAAAAAGATTAGACTTATACTTGAAATTTGATCGCCCTCTAAGTAATGATGAAGTAAATAAATATCGGGACTTTCTTGTTCGTAGGGGAAAATCTGAACCACTTCAATATATAATCGGGCATGTTGA
>PFVB01000027.1 GCA_002790395.1 Ignavibacteriales bacterium CG_4_9_14_3_um_filter_34_10
ATATTATCTCAAAGAATATAATACTTGGTATTATGAAAATTTTGATGTAAATAATTTTGAGAAACGACATGTTCAGTTAATCAGTCAAAAAGATGGTGGCGATTTAAATTTAGTTTTCGTAACTAAGGAAGGTGAGTTTATTAACACATCCAAATTGGATTTCAAGACTAATCTTTCATCTGATTATTACAGAGTACAAAACACAGATAAAATTGATATTGAATTTGTTTATTCAAATCCAACCGGACAGCAAATCAAGAAGACTTTCACTATATCCGGTAACAACTATTCTTCCGTCTTTACATCTGAAATGGAAAACATGGAAAATGTAATCAGCGGATACAGATATGATGTTGAGTTGGCAAATGGAATTAATTTTCTCGAAAAAAATTCAGTTGACGAATCAAATTATTCTAATGCAAGTGCTTATAGCGGAGGCGAACAATTTGTTTATGATGCATCTTCAGATGGAACAGCAGAAAAGAAAACCATCAGCGGAAAAATTGACTGGCTTGGAGTAAGAAACAAATATTTTGCAATTATTCTTTCGCCCCGACAAAAATTCGATGAGGGCGGTGCAAGATTTGAAGGAAAACGTGTTGTAAGTCCAAACGGTGGAATAAGGGAATTCTATAACACAAGTTTAATTGTCCCTTTTACATCAAGCCAAGACAACAAGTCTATCTTTGATTTATATATTGGTCCAATGCAGTATAATCTGTTAAAATCTTATGATAAAAATTATGAAGCATTCTACGATTTTGGATCTTTCTTCGGATTGAAATTTATTACCCGGCCAATCTCAGAATATATTTTATTGCCACTATTCCAATTTCTTCATTTGTTTGTTCCTAACTATGGTTTTGTAATAATCCTATTTTCAATAATCATTAAATTCGCTTTACATCCATTAACCAGGCAGAGCATGAAATCAATGGCTAAGATGCAAAAGCTTCAGCCAAAGATTACTGAACTTAAAGAAAAGTATAAGGATGACCAACAGAAAATCCAGCGTGAGACAATGAATTTGTATTCCACTTATGGAATTAATCCTGCTGGAGGCTGTTTACCAATGGTGTTGCAGATGCCAATTTTATTTGCTCTTTTTACTTTTTTTAATGTTGCAATTGAGATTAGGCATGAACCATTTATATTTTGGATCACAAATCTTTCATCGCCTGATTATATCTTAACACTACCGTTCAAGATACCTCTATTCGGAATTGATAAAATAACAGGTTTAGCGCCATTGTTAGGAATAACAATGTTTTTACAACAAAAAATGAGCGTGAAAGACCCTTCACAAAAAGCTCTTGTTTATATCATGCCAATCATGTTTACATTAATGTTTATGGGCTTTTCTTCGGGATTGAATTTATACTATTTTATGTTTAATATTTTATCAATTGGACATCAGTATTTAATTACTCATGGAAAAGGTGCTCAAGAAGAATTGGTTCCCGTAAAAAATCCAAAGAAAAAAGGAGGATTTATGCAAAGAATGATGGAAGCAGCAGAAAAGCAAGCACAGACACAAAAAGACACCCAAAGAAAACGCAAGTAATTGCAATTAAATTTTGGGAATGAAAAACGGATAATGTCTTGAAAACATCATTCATTTATTTTTTGTTTTTTTCAATATTTATTTTTGATTCAATTCATGCACAAACAAAGTACCCTCTTAATTTAGGGCTCGAGAAAAAGCGAATTCTTTTTGGATTAGAAACCAATACTTCCAAAAATCTCCCTAAAGTTACTTTGGTTTTAAGTGGCGGCGGTGCTCGTGGTTTTGCACAAATCGGAATAATTAAAGCACTCGAAAAGCACAACATCGATTTTGATATGATTGTCGGAACAAGCATGGGCAGCATTATTGGCGGTTTGTATTCTTCAGGTTATCAAATTGATGATATTGATTCCCTTTTAACTCTTACCAATTGGGAATCGCTTCTTTCCTCAAGCGATGCAAGCAGAAACGAACTTTTTTTAGATAATAAAGTCACTGAAGACCGGGCAATATTTTCAATTAGGTTTGATGGTACAACACCTGTAATTCCAACTTCAATCAGTTCGGGACAAAGAGTTTTAAATTTTCTGAATACTCTAACTTTCAACGCTCCTTTAAAAGTCAAAAATAATTTTAGTGAGTTGAAAAACGATTTTTATGCAATAAGCACTAATTTAGTAAACGGCAATTTGGTCCTGTTACATTCCGGTTCGCTTAGTAAATCCATTAGGGCAAGTTCCAGCGTTTCATTTTTTCTTGCACCTGTCAAATTTGATTCTCTGTTATTAGCTGATGGAGGACTTGTTGCCAATGTTCCAATTAATATCGCTAAAGATTTAGGTGCTGATTATGTACTTGCAGTTAATACAACAAGTTCATTAAAAAATGAAAAGGATTTAGAGTCGCCCTTTGGAATTGCAGATCAAGTTATCAGCATTCCGATCAGCATAATCACAAATAATAATTTGAAGAATGGAGATTATATTATTGCACCAAACTTGCACGGAAAAAGAAATAACGATTTTTCGAATCTTCAAAAATTGGTTGACTATGGATACAATGCAGCTTTGCCCAATATTGAGAGCATCTCTTCACAAATCAACAATGTGCTTGAGGATGGCATTTTCAAAGATTTGATATTTTTCAGAAACTTTATAACTAAAGAAAACGACAATCAATTTGAAGCTCGACTAAATAAAATATATGCATCACAAGATTCCGTCAGCAGCAAAAAAATAGCATTCGATCTTTATTCAATTATTGATTCCGGCTATATAAATAACTATGATGCTTATATTGAAACCGACTCTGCCGGAAATTCACACTTGCTTTTTGAACCTGAGTATTATCCCGTTGTTAAGCAAATATTCGTGAATGGAAACTCAGAATATTTAAATAATTTTTGTGCTTCTAAGTTGAATGTGCTATTGAATAAGCCATATAATTCAAAACTATTAGCAGTTTCGTTATTAAATGTTTTAAGAGGTTTCAGGCACAAAGGATATTCATTGGCAAATTACGATACTGCATATTTTAAAGATAACACGATTACGATAGCAGTTTCAGAAGGAATACTTGACAAGATTATTATTGAAGGAAACACACAGACTAATGACGAAGTTATACTAAGAGAACTTCCATTTAAACCAAAGGGAATTTTTAATATCAATTCTCTTGAGGAGGGGCTTGATAATCTGCGGTCTGCGAATCTGTTTGATGAAGTAGATGTTGTCTTAACTCAACATAAAAAGGAAAACATTTTACATATCAAGGTTTTGGAGAAATTGCCTCTCGTTGTTAGATTCGGATTGAAAATTGATAATGAATATTACTCGCAATTCATTTTTGATATTAGAAATGAAAACCTTGGTGGTAGCGGCACTGAGATTGGAGCAAATATTCTGCTCGGTCCACGAAACAGATTTATTAACATCGAACACAAATCAAATAGAATTTTCAATACATATTTAACTTACAAATTAAAGGGTTATTATTTATCTGAAAATATTTCTTTATATCGGGATAGGACTGTTAATCAATCAAATTTTTTACGTGAAAAATTTGGAGAATACACCCAAAGTTCACTTGGTTTATCTCTCGGTATAGGAATGCAACTCAGAAAATTCGGCAGTTTAATTTTTGAGGCAAGATTTCAGCATGACAAGATTGATTCCACTCTGAGCAGCAGCAATCTTTATTTTTCAAAACCATTGGCTTTGCTCAAAACATCTTTCTCCATTGATACTCAAGATAGATTTCCTTTCCCGAGAAAAGGAATAGCTTTAAATACGTATTATGAAACCGCACAGACTTTTCTTGGAAGCAATATCAGTTATACAAAATTTTACTTTGATTACAAATCTTATTTTTCTCTCAATAATATGAGCACAATTAAAGCGGCTGCTTCAATTGGATTCGGGGATCAGACTCTTCCATTGTCACAGCAGTTTTCATTTGGCGGACAGAATAATTTTTTTGGTTATAATTTATTTGATTATCGTGGCAGGCAAATATTCATTACATCACTTGAATATCAATATCTTCTTCCTGTCAAATTATATTTCGACACATATTTAAAAGTAAGATATGACCTCGGCTCTGTCTGGTCGAATAGAGAAGATATAAAATTCAAAGATCTAAGGCATGGTATGGGATTATCGGTTGCATTCGACACACCTATTGGCCCTGCCGATTTTTCTGTCGGCAAAAGTTTCTTGCTTAAAAAGCAATTACCGGAAAGCAATATTGTTTGGGGCGATACCTTCTTTTACCTAACTATTGGTTACTACTATTAATATTGGTTTCAATGCTATTTGTATCATTCATGATACTGTTAAGATAGATTAAATTTTCTTTTGCAATTTCATTTTCCGGATCAATTCGGAATATCCTTTCAAAAACATTTACTGCTCTGTCATTTTCTTTTTTCATAATAAATATTACAGCAAGATTATTTAAAGCTTCTGTATTAAATGGATTTGATTTTAGCAATTCAGTCAGCACCTGTTCCGCTTCGTCAACATGTTCATTTTCGATTAATCTTTCTGCCTGCTCAATCAAATCTTTGTAATTAATATTTTCTGAAAG
>PFVB01000007.1 GCA_002790395.1 Ignavibacteriales bacterium CG_4_9_14_3_um_filter_34_10
AATTCATTTAATTTATCATTGATTGATTGTAAGGTTTGAGAGGAAGCAGTATCCAACAATTGTTTCAATAATGAAATTTTATTTAATGAGTCTTTTAGCAAAATCATTTCACGTGGATTCACCCGACCCGTGCAAACCCTTGAAATTATTCTCTCTAAGTCTCCAACTTCACTTAATTCGTTCTGAAGGTTTTTTCTTAGATTTTTTTTAGATACAAATTCTGCAACAGATTCCAATCTTTGATTTATTGAATCAACGCTTCGCAGAGGAGCAGTTATCCATTTTTTCAACATTCGTCCGCCCATTGAAGTTTTTGTGCGATCTAAAATTGAAATCAATGTGCCTTCTTTTCCACTATCTTGAATCGAAAATAAAATTTCCAAATTCTTTTTTGTAGCAAAATCCAACTGCATATATTCTGAAGGGTTATAAAGAATTACATTTTTAATATGGGGTAATTGCGATTTCTGTGTCTCTCTTAAATAATTCAGAGTTACGCCAGCAGAAATTATTGCAAGTGAATAATTTTCAATACCAAATCCTTTCAGTGTTTTTGTCTTAAAGTGATCAAGTAACAAGTCTTTTGCAAATTGAAAATTGAAAATCCAGTCATCAATTTTTGTCAATCTTATATTTGCCGCACTAAAATTCAACAACGGCTCAACTATATTTTTCTGAGATTTTGACACAAGAATTTCGGAAGGATTAATATTTTCAATTTGACTTTTCAATTCAATTTCAGGAATTTCGAAACAAAAAAATTCGCCCGTCGAAATATCAGCGAATGAAAGTCCGGCTTTAGAATTATTAAGAACCACAGAAAGAAGGTAATTGTTTTTTTTATGGTCAAGAATTCTATCAGATAAAGAAACTCCGGGAGTAACAATTTCGACAACCTCACGTTTAACAATTCCTTTCGCAAATTTTGGATTTTCAGTTTGCTCGCATATAGCTACGCGAAAACCAGCACGAACAAGTTTTGGTAAATAAGTATCAATGGCATGATGAGGAAAACCAGCCAAAGGGACATTGTCGGCTTTACCATTAGATCTTTTGGTTAAAGTAATTCCTAAAACTTTAGAAGCGATTTTTGCATCATCTTCAAAAGTCTCAAAAAAATCTCCAATTCTAAAAAGAAGAATTGTTTCAGGATATTGTTCCTTGACCTTATAATATTGGGTCATTAAAGGAGTTTCGTTCATCAAAAATCTCAAAATTAGGGTAAAAAATATACCTTTATAAGTTCTCAATAACAAATTTGGAGAAAACTATTAGTAATTATAAAAACTATAATTAAATGACAAAAAATTATTCACGCCGTAATTTGAAAAATAAAAGAAAATTAAGTTAAATTTTGCCATACAAATCGAAAAATTTTGGAGAATGAATGTTTATAAAAATTGATTGTAATTTGACCCAAAGTTTATATTACGGTAAATATGAATTTCATATTGCAAAGATGATTAGGGTAGCGTATGGTTTAAGCGACGAGCTTTTCTCGATTACTGGCAATGTTATTTTTGAAAATGTTACTGAAATTAGAAAATTCATTCAGCAGGTAAATAAACATCGCAGTGAAAATGACAAATTACTTGTCGGTGAGGTTTATGGATCAGGTCTTCTTGATGAAATATATCATTTTATTTTAAGAGAATATGAGGTTACTACAAATAAGAATGTTTTTAATAAAGCTGTCAGTTACTTAAATGCTAATTTAGGTGAAGAAAAATTAAGAGAAATTGTTTTTAATTTTGTAGAGCTTTTCCCACCAAAAGAAATATATCATGGGAAAGCAAGTGTTTTTGATTACTTAAATTCATTTACCGAAAGCCGTTCAAATTTTGAAATTGCACTTGAAGAATTAATGCTTCTTTATTTTGCGAATTTTAATCCCGCAAATAAAAAACTGAAAGAATTTTTTGATGACCAATACTTATCCAAAAAGGATAATTATTTAGCGGTTATAAATGAATTAAATAAATTCTTCCTCACTCAAGAAAAGTTCGGACCTGATAATCAGGATATATTCTCACTTTTAATGACTCCAATAATAACTAATCCGGATAATCTTTGGGATCAGCTTGAATTTATTAAAATTCGCTGGGGAGTAATTATAAAAGATTTTCTTGTGAATAAAATTCTCACGAGCAAAGATTTAATGAAGGAAGACTCAAAGTTTGAATTTTTTGGAGGCGGGGTACCGCCAACAATTGCCCCGTTTTATAAAGGCAAAATAGAAGATGCCGATAAATTTGTAATTGGTAAATCATTATATAAGTATGCATTGGATGCGGAGAAAGATACTTATGAACCTGAAAATTTCACAAAAGATTTGCACTGGATGCCTCAGGTTGTAATGATTGCAAAGAACATTTATGTCTGGCTTGATCAATTATCGAAAGCATATCATAGAGAAATTAAAACGCTGGATCAAATTCCTGATGAAGAATTGGATTTGCTTGCAAATCGGAGTTTTAATGCTCTTTGGTTAATTGGGATTTGGGAAAGAAGTCCTGCTTCAAAAAGAATTAAACACATTTTGGGTAATATTGATGCGGTAGCTTCCGCTTATTCATTATATGATTATAACATTGCAAATGATCTCGGCGGAGAAGTTGCTTATGAAAATTTAAACCAAAGAGCAAAAAAGAGAGGCATCAGACTTGCAAGTGATATGGTACCAAATCACACAGGGATTTATTCTAAATGGACAATTGAGCATCCTGAATATTTTATTCAGTCTTCTGTATGCCCTTTCCCAAATTATAAATTCTCAGGTGAAAATCTTTCACAGGATTCAAATATTGAAATCAGGATTGAAGATGGATATTGGACGCGGAGTGATGCTGCAGTTGTCTTTCAAAGAATTGATAAAAGTACTAATCAGGTGACATATATTTATCATGGTAATGATGGAACCAACATGCCATGGGACGATACTGCTCAACTTAACATGCTTGAAGGTTATGTACGCGAAGCAGTTATTCAGAAAATATTTGATGTTGCCCGCAGATTTTCAATAATTCGTTTTGATGCAGCAATGACATTAGCCAAAAGACATTTTTCAAGGTTATGGTATCCTCAGCCGGGCAAAGGCGGCGATATTCCTTCGCGAGCTGAACACTCATTATCAAATGAAGAGTTTGATTCAAAGTTTCCGGTGGAATTCTGGCGTGAAGTAGTTGACCGGATTAATAATGAATTGCCCGATACTTTGTTGCTCGCTGAGGCTTTCTGGTTGATGGAAGGATATTTTGTGCGTACACTTGGGATGCATCGTGTTTATAATTCAGCATTTATGCACATGATGATGAAAGAAGAAAATGATAAATACAGAGATTTAATAACCAATACATTGGAATTTGAACCTGAAATATTGAAGCGTTATGTGAATTTCATGAGCAATCCTGATGAAGAAACTGCAATAAAACAATTTGGTACTGATGATAAATATTTTGGCGTTCTTTCAATGATGATTACTCTGCCCGGACTTCCTATGTTTGCACATGGGCAAGTTGAAGGATACACGGAAAAATACGGCATGGAATATCAGTGTGCATATTATAATGAAGCACCTAAAGAATGGTTAGTTGAAAGACATTACAGGCAGATTTTTCCAATTATGAAAAAGAGATATTTGTTTGCGGAGGTTGATAATTTTTGGATTTATGATTGCATTGATAGTTTTGGTAATGTAAACGAAAATGTATTTGCGTTTACAAATTCTTATGGAAAAGAAAAGACTTTGGTTCTTTATAATAATTCCTATGCAAGAGCAGAAGGGAAAATATATCAGTCTGCACAAAAACTTGTGAATTATGGAAGTGAAAAACGATTGAATAAAATTTCACTAATTGAATCACTGAATATTAAAAATGACAAGAATGTTTTTTATATCATGTTTGATGAAATATCAAAATTGAATTATGTATATAACTTCTCAGATTTCCAAGATGGATTGGAAATATTATTAAATGGTTTTGAGCATAAAGTTTTTACTAATATAATTGAAGTATATGATACTGATGGGATATTTAAAAGTATTTATCAGAAATATTTTCATCAGGGGATTTATGATATTGAAAATGAAATCAAAGAAATCAAATACGAGCCGATTTATCAGGTCTTTAATAGTATTTTTGATAATGATGATTTATCTCAACTTTATAAGTGTTTGACAATTAATATAAAAGATGAGAATTGTAAATCGTTACAAAAACTTGATAATAAATTCTATTATTTGATAACACTGATAAATAATTTTGTAAGCAAAAAAATTGATGTTCAGAAAGTCAGCAAAAAATTTAAAAACTTAATGCAAAATATTAAGGATGTAAATAAGGTTATTAATGAACAAGAAATTGCTGAAAGTTCATCTCAGGAAACTTTTTTTAAATGTATTTTGACATCAAAATATTCCAATTACAAAGAAAATATTTTACTTGTTATTCTTTATAATATACTCAACATTTTAGCAAAGGAATTTCAGGATAATTATAATTTTATTGACGATTTCAATTTTAAGAAATTA
>PFVB01000201.1:0-18385 GCA_002790395.1 Ignavibacteriales bacterium CG_4_9_14_3_um_filter_34_10
GTCTGAACAAAATCACCGGCTTCTAATCGATAGTAATATATCCCGCTTGCAAGATTGCTTGCATTGAAGTTAATCCTGTAATTTCCTGCTGACTTGTTTCCATTGACAAGTTCTGCTACTTGTTCGCCAAGATTATTGAAAACTTTCAGCGAAACTTTTGATTCTTTTGCCAGTGAGAATTTTATTGCAGTAGTCGGATTGAACGGATTCGGATAATTCTGACTCAACTCAAATTTTGTTGGAATAACTTCATCTTCAACACCAACATACAATGGCTGAATAGAAAGATTATCAATTGCCCATCCCCAACCGTCAACATATTGATCAGCAAAGAGTCTGAATCTAATAATAATTTCATCACCAGCACTAAAGAAATTCCTGAGATTAACAGAATGTGATTTCCACATGGCAGGGGTTCCCGAACCACCGGCATTGTATGCAGTTAACCATCTGCTATCAGCACGGCAATCGTATCCGTCTGATAATGGAATCCAGTCTCCGCCTTTGCTTGCTTCAACAATTACATAATCCCAGAAATTTGTGTTACCATAAACACTTCCCGGATCTCCGGGCTCTACAATCGCTATATCATCATAAGTTAATGTTGCATTGTTCTCAGCTACGATAATAGGGACTTTCAATAAATAAATATAATCTAATCCCTTTCCATAAGGATGTGCAGAATGAATTGCAGCATTCGCAAATCCGCTTTCTGTTTTTATTGTCATGTTACCGGAAAAATCAGTATTAGTAGTATTGAAATCAGAAACATACCCATTTTTTGAAGCCAAAAGTTCTACAAGCTCAATTGTGTTTGGGGCGGATTTGTAAGAAACTCCGTCTTTGTAAGAATTCAACTGGAAAGTTTTGCTTCCGCTTCCGAAATATGCAAAGGAAATAACTGAATCTTTTTCAACATTAGCACCGATTGAGAAAACTCTCGCTCCATTAACCAAAACCTGTGTGGAATCATATGCAGAACGAAGACTTGCATTAATAGCAATTCCATTCCCTGTCTGAAAAACATTTCCGTTAATTCTTGGAGCTAACGGAACCGCAGGCGGATTGTAGTTTGCAAGTTCTGGTAACTGTACCGACCAAATTCCGCGTCCGTGAGTAGCAACTACAACTTCATCATCAACAATTTTCATATCCCAGATAGAAACTGCCGGTAAACCATTATGTGCCAAATGCCAGTTCGCTCCGTTATCTGTTGATTCAATAAGTCCGATTTCTGTACCTGCCCAAATAATATTTGTATTATACGGCATAACGACTACACAATATGTTGCAACATCAGGAAAACCATTTGAACTTGGTGCACCTGAACCAAATCCCGTAATATCTGTCCATGATGTTCCGTAATTTGTTGTTCTTAAAATTTTGGGAGCTCCCTGCGATGAAAAAGTGGCATAGGCACTTGCGGCATCAACAGGGTGAGTGTCAAATCCGGAAACTAATCCCATCGGCGAAGAATAATTATTAACTGCTTTGAAAGTCAAACCGCCATCTTTCGACACCTGCATTTTTCCATCAGTGCCCATGTATGCACCCGCCCAAACAACTTGCGGAGTTGCATTAGAAATTGCAACCTGTGCAAATGTAAAATATCCGCCGCTTTGGAAACTTGTTGTAATTGGAACTAAGTTCCATGTCTCAGCAAAATTATCGGTTCTGTAAACCCCATCACGGGTGATAACAAATAGCAAATCGGGGTCAATTTTGGACCCGGCTATTTTTGAAATAAATGGTGACTTGGCTGAATTACCTCTGTCAGGAAAACCTCTCGTAGGAATATCATACGACTGCCAGCCGTCAGTTGTTCGTACAAGTCCATTAAACTGAGAGGAACCTATCATTTTCATTGGGTCTTTGAAATTCCATACTACTTCAAATCCATCACCGCCGATTACATAATTATATTTTGTTGATGATGTTGCCGGACCATTATTTGGATTTGAAAGGAAAGTTCCGTTATCCTGAGTCCCGCCCATATATGCAGAGAAACCCTTCATTTTATCAACACCATAAAACTGAGTTGTGTTGTACTCATTGTCACCGACTTCAACAAAAGTGTTCCCGTTATCATTTGATAAAGCAACACCACCGTCATTGCCGTTGATAATTCTGAAAGTCTTTGTTGCGTCATTCATCGGGACACAAACAATATTATGCTGATCAACATGAATATTTGCCTGTGTGCCTACATACTGATTATACCCATCAGTAATCGGTACGGCAGTTCTATTGAGCACTTGTACATCACCAACATTAATTCTTAAAGTTGCGTTTGGCAAAGCGGCAGCATTCCAGGTAACACCAACAACCATTCTGAAAACAACAACAAAACTATTTTTATATTTTGCACCTTTTAATTTTGCAATGCTGTCGGGAACAACAGAAGCATTGTAATCAACATTGTGAACATGAATAATATCACCACGTGAAGCACGGAGATTAAAAGTATTATTCTTATCAACATCCTGAAATGAAACCATCAATTGACGATTGTTCGTTACGTCCCAAACTTCAAACGGAACTTCTTGATAATCTTTGTATTCAATCCCTGTATTCATAAATCTTGCAGCATTCTGTTTTTTGCCAGTACCGAATCTGATTTCAACATTGAAGAAATCATTCGCAGAAAGAAAATCTGTTTTCCAGTAATCGTTTCCTGTTCCAAGTCCGCCATTCTCAAAAGGAAGATTTGAAGGCGTAAAAGTGAATGTTGAATCAATATGTATTTTATCTATCGAAGTAATTCCTTTTACAAACGAAGAATTGATTTTCATTCTCCAAACATCAATCCCGCCGACATAAACTTCGTATGCATCATAAGGATTAATATCAATTGTGTTGTCATACCAGCCTTGACCATTCAACCAGTCAATATCTGTCCCGCTTGCAATATCAATTTTCTGCCATTTCTGTCCGCCGTTGCTGGTTCCGTACAAAACTCCGCCAATACCGGTTTCTGCTGATACATATAGAACATTTGTATCAGACGGTGCAATTGCAAATTCAAAACGTGAGCCTGATAAACTTGCATTGTCAGTGGCAAACCATGTTTCACCGGCATTTGTAGATTTCATGATCCCTTTGCCATTATCAGAAGCATAAAGTGTATTGAAGTTTAATGGATTTGCTACTACCTGCTGAACAGACCCTGAAGCAGAATATTTTTTCAGCCATGTATTTCCGCCGTCAGTTGATTTGAAAATACCACTGTTGGTTCCGGCTATCACAACATTTTCATTATTGAAATCAACAATCACACGATTGACATAACTAAAATTTGAATTTGTTGCCGTGTTTGCAAGTTGAGTCCATGTTTCACCGCGATCGATTGATTTCAAAATTCCGTCACCCATAACTGCATCTGCATTAAAATATCCTTCCCCGGTTCCGGCATAAATTATACTTGGATTTGACTTTGACTGAGCAATTGTAGTTGTAGCAAGATTCGGAACTTCCTCTGTTAAATGCCGCCATGAGACACCGGCGTTTGTAGTTTTCCAAACACCACCACTTACAGAACCAACAAACCACGTATTTTTTGTTGGATCACCAGGGTCAACAACAATGCCTCTCGTTCTGCCGCCAACATTTCCTGGACCTCTTTCAACCCAATTCAAAGCCTGTGTTTTCTTCATTGAAAAATTGCTTTGCTTTAATTTCAATAGCTCTGTCATTTTATAATTGGGTTGATAAGTGGGAGCAGATTGTCCGTCTCTTGTCCGCAGCAATTTGTGAATTAAAGCAAACATTTGTGGTTCATCAAATTTTTCCTTGCCTTCTTTCACTCTTTGTTTTAAAAATTTAGTAAACTTGTTTGGCTTTTGATAAACCAAAGCTTTTTTATTTTCAAATTTCATTTCTGTTTTATTGTAAACAATACTTCCATCATCAACTTTTACTTCCAGTACAGAATTTATTATAAGGAAAGAAAAAGCAAAGGATGCAGCAGTTAAAAAAAGAAAAGATAATGTTTTTTTCATACTCGCTCCTATTTATTTATTTTTTGATTTGTTTCAAAATTGTAAAAATATCCGATATCTGTTTTGGGATTATTCCTTTGTACAATTCCCGGATGAATCTGGACATCAAGTAAATATTTATCAGCCCATTTTACCGAGCCAGAACTGACGAAATCTTCAAGTACAGTTTCCCCGCTTTTAATGTTGTAAACAAAAAATTTTATACTTAGTTCAGTTGCAGATTTCATAAAATCAGTAACGAGATAAAAATCTTTTGCTGCATTTGCACTCATTATAAAAGAATCTCCGTACTTCTCACGTGAAATCTTTTGCAGATTTTCGTAGTCTGTATCAGATGACTGACTGTTTTTTTCTTTTCCACAATTACATGTCGAGCAATGCGAAAAAACAAATACAAATATTATTACAAATATAAATTTCATGTGCTTGTGAAATTGATTTGAATTTCTTTTGAAATATAAATTTAAATCCACTTAATTCAAAATGTCTCAATCACTGCCTATCAAATCAATTATCATATTCATTATACATTCTACATTATACATTCTACATTTCACTTTAAAATTCTTTTATTCTAAAAAAAGTAATATTAAGTTTCGGTGATAAAAATAAAATCATAAGGTAAATAATGGGATTACATGTAATTAAAAAAGGTTTGGATATTCCTATTAGCGGTAAACCCTCTCAGCAAATAAGCGGGGAAAAATTATCATCCACTTATGCGCTTCTTGGTTCAGATTATATCGGAATGAAACCAACTATGATGGTTAGTGAAGGCGATACGGTTAAAATCGGTCAGACTCTTTTTACTGATAAAAAAATGCCCGAAGTTGGATTTACTTCTCCTGTAAATGGCAAAATTACTAAGATTAATCGGGGTGATAAGCGGGTGTTCGTCTCACTTGAAATTCAGGAAACAGGAAAAGATGAAATTACTTTTCAATCATTTTCTGAAAATCAGCTTGTAAATATTGGGTTTGATGAAGTGAAAAAACAATTGCTCGATTCAGGTTTATGGACAGCATTGCGTACAAGACCCTTCAGCAAAACTGCAAATCCAAATCAAAAGCCTCATTCAATTTTTATAACAGCTATTGATACAAATCCTCTTTCTCCTTCAATCGAAAAAATTTTGGAAGCGAAAGAAGATGCATTTAAAAATGGCTTGAAAGTTTTATCAAATCTTACTGAAGGTAAATTGTTTTTGTGTAAAAATAAAAACGAAAGAATTCCTTCTGTTGATTTTCCAAATCTTTCTATCGAAGAATTTCAAGGTCCGCATCCCGCAGGAAATGTTGGTACGCATATTCATTTTCTTGATCCGGTTGACAGACATAAAACTGTTTGGCATATTGGTGCGCAGGATGTGGCTGCAATTGGAATTTTATTCACCACGGGAAAAATTAATACTGAAAGAATAATTTCAATAGCTGGACCTCAGGTTAAAAATCCTCGCTTGGTTAAAACTAAAATTGGTGTTTCGCTAAATGATATATTAAAAGACGAGTTGAAAGAGGGCGAAAACAGAGTGGTTTCCGGCTCTGTACTTTCAGGTGTTGAAGCAAAAGATAAAGTTTCTTATTTAGGCAGATATCATCAGCAGGTTTCTGTATTAAAAGAAGGAAGAGAGAGAAAATTCCTTGGTTGGATAAGCATTGGCGGACAGATTCATTCAGAAAAAAATGTTGTCCTGTCAAAATTAACACCGAACAAACTTCTGGATTTAGCGACAGATAGAAATGGCGGCAAAAGAGCGATTATCCCCAATGGTAGTTTTGAACAGGTTATGCCATTAGATTTTGAAATGACTTCTTTCCTCCGCACAATTGCTATTAAAGATGTTGAAGAAGCCGAAAAACTTGGTGTTTTTGAGCTTGATGAAGAAGATTTAGCTCTCTGCACTTATGTATGTCCATCAAAAAATGAATATGGACCTATGCTTCGAGAAAATTTATCACTTATTGAAAAGGAAGGTTAAAAGGTGAAATTTTTAAGAAAAATTCTGGATAATCAAGAAAAACATTTTATAAAGGGAGGTAAACTTCAAAAGTTATTCCCCCTCTATGAAGCGGTTGATACTTTTCTATATACTTCGGGAAAAGTTACTTCTGGCGCATCGCATGTCCGCGATGCAATGGACCTAAAAAGAATGATGATGACGGTTGTTTATGCTTTAATTCCAACTGTGATTATGGCATTATTCAATACAGGATATCAGGCAAACTTGGGTTTGCATGAACTTGGACTTGCGGCATCAAATCACTGGCAGGGAAAGTTTGTTGAATGGCTGGGATTGGGACATGATTACACAAGTATTCTCGATAATGTTGTACTTGGGGCTTTGTACTTCTTCCCTGTTTATTTAATTACTCTTGCTGTCGGCGGATTCTGGGAAACTTTATTTGCTTCCGTTCGAAAACATGAAATAGCAGAAGGATTTTTGGTAACATCACTTTTGTTCCCATTAATTCTGCCTCCGAATATTCCTTATTGGCAGGTCGCTCTGGGAATTTCATTCGGTGTTGTAATCGGCAAAGAAGTATTTGGCGGCGTTGGAATGAATATTTTAAATCCCGCACTGACCGCAAGAGCATTTTTGTTCTTTGCTTATCCTGCGGAAATTTCAGGAGACAAGGTTTGGGTTGCTGTTGATGGACTTAGCAAAGCAACGGCATTATCTCAATTTGCTGACCCGGCATTGCAGGGACACGTTTCTTACTCATGGTGGAATTCATTTATCGGTTTAATCCCCGGTTCTATGGGCGAAACTTCTGCACTTGCTTGTTTAATCGGCGCTGCAATTTTGATTTTTACCAAGGTTGGCTCGTGGAGAATTATGCTTAGCGTTCTTATCGGTATGATTTTAATGTCAACCGGATTAAATTTGATCGGCAGTTCTACTAACCCGATGTTTGCATTACCGTTCTACTGGCATTTAGTAATCGGCGGATTTGCATTCGGTGCAGTTTATATGGCAACCGACCCTGTAAGTGCAGCTATTACGCAGAAAGGAAAATATGTTTATGGATTTTTAATTGGTATTCTTGTTGTTTTGGTCAGAGTAATAAATCCTGCATTCCCGGAAGGAATGATGCTGGCAATCTTATTTATGAACGTTTTTTCACCAATTATAGACAGATATTTCCTCAATCAAAATATAAAGAGGAGGCTTGCTCGAAATGTCGCATGATAGCACAAAAAAAACAATTCAGGTTGCATTAGGAGTTTGTGCAGTTTGCTCGGTTCTTGTAGCAACTGCAACCGTTTCGCTTGAAGCAATTCAGAATCAGAATAAAAAATTGGATAAGATAGAAAATATCCTTGCAGCCGGCGGCTTGGCTGATGAAAACAAAAATCCAGTTGATATTTATGAAGAAAAAATTAAGCCGATAATTATTGAATTAAAATCAGGAAGAACTCTTTCTGAAAATGAACTTGATCCGGTTTTGAATCCTGATAAGTTTGATGTAAAAAAACTTAAAGGTGATCCAAAATACAGCGAGTCAATTCCAACTGATAAAGATTTGGCAAATGTTAAAACGAGACCCAAATTTATGGCTGTTTATCAGGTTATTGATAAAGACAAAAATGTGAGCGCATATATCCTGCCGATTTATGGAAAAGGTTTATGGTCAACTTTATTCGGATTTATTTCACTTGATAAAGATTTGAAATCTGTTAAAGGAATTACTTTCTATGAGCATGGTGAAACTCCTGGTCTCGGCGGCGAAGTTGATAATGTTAAATGGAAAGAATCATGGAATGATAAAACTGCATTTGATGATAATAACCAATTGATTTTGAGTGTAATTAAAAGCAAAGTTGACAAAACTGATCCATTAGCAAACTCAAAAATTGATGGACTTTCGGGTGCAACACTTACAACCCGCGGAGTTAATAATCTGATTCAATACTGGCTTGGCGAAAATGGCTATGGACCTTTCTTCAATAAAATCAGGAAAGGAGCATAAGATGAAAAAATATAAAGAAGTTTTATTCGGACCGATTTTTAATAATAATCCTATTGCACTTCAGGTACTTGGAATTTGTTCTGCACTGGCAGTAACTTCCAGACTCGAAACAGCTCTCGTAATGTCACTTTCTGTTACTTTAGTTACTGCATTTGCGAATTTAGCTGTCAGTTTGATCAGAAAACAGATTCCCGGCAGTATCAGAATTCTGGTTGAAATGACCGTAATAGCTTCACTTGTAATTATTGCAGATCAGTTTATTCGTGCTTTCGCTTTTGATATTAGTAAAGCCCTTTCTGTTTATGTCGGTCTGATTATTACAAACTGTATAGTGATGGGAAGAGCCGAAGGATATGCGCTGCAAAATCCACCGATTGAAAGTTTTCTTGATGGAATCGGAAACGGACTTGGATATTCATTCATTCTTATTACGGTTGGAATTATCAGGGAAATTATTGGCTCAGGTAAACTTTTGGGTTTCACAATATTGCCAAATGTTACTGAAGGAGGTTGGTACACAGGAAACGGGTTATTTGTTTTATCCCCAAGTGCATTCTTTTTAATTGGTTTATTGATATGGACAATCAGAACTTTCAAACCAAATCAGGTTGAGGAGGATTAATTATGTTCGAACATTATTTAAGTTTGATTATAAAATCAATTTTTATCGAGAACATGGCACTTTCCTTCTTTTTGGGAATGTGTACTTTTCTTGCAGTTTCAAAAAGAGTTGAAACATCAGTTGGACTTGGTATTGCTGTTATTGTTGTTCAGACAATCACTGTCCCGGTAAATAATTTAATATACCAAAACGTATTAAAGGAAAATGCTCTTTCATGGATTGGTTTAAGCGGAACAGATTTAACATTTCTTGGATTGATTACATACATTGGTGTAATTGCAGCAATCGTACAAATACTTGAAATGTTCCTCGATAAATATGTTCCTTCATTATATAATGCATTGGGAATATTTTTACCTTTAATCACAGTAAACTGTGCTATTCTTGCTGGATCTTTATTTATGGTTGAACGTGATTATAATTTTGGCGAGAGTGTTGCGTATGGAATCGGTTCCGGTGCAGGCTGGGCACTTGCAATTATTGCTCTGGCAGGCGTTCGCGATAAAATGAAATACAGCAATGTTCCAAAAGGTTTACGTGGTTTAGGTATTACTTTTATTACTGCCGGATTGATGGCAATTGCTTTTATGTTATTTTCTGGAATTCAATTATAAGGAAGTCTATTAATGACAGGTTTAAATTTAGCTATTCTTGGTGTTGGTATGTTTATTTTTGTTGTCATTCTACTCGTGGCAATAATTCTTTTCGCCAAGTCAAAATTAGTTTCTGCCGGTACAGTCAAAATCAATATTAACGAAGATGAATCAAAGAGCGTTACGGTGCCTATTGGAGGAAAACTTTTACAGACTTTGGCAGAGCAAAAAATTTTTCTGCCCTCTGCTTGCGGTGGCAGCGGAACATGTGGCGAATGTAAATGTCAGATTTATGAGGGTGCCGGTGATGTTTTACCAACTGAAAAATCAAAACTGAACAGAAAGCAAATCCGTGATCATTATCGTTTAGCGTGTCAAGTCGCAGTAAAAAACGATATTAAAATGCAGATCCCTGCTGAAGTTTTTGAAATTAAAAAATGGGAATGCACAGTTATTTCAAATCGTAACGTCGCAACATTTATCAAGGAATTAAAACTCCGGTTGCCGGAAGGAGAAAATGTTGAATTCCGAGCTGGCGGATATATTCAGATTGAAGCTCCGGCACACATAGTTGATTATTCAAATTTTTCAATTGAAGATGAATACCGTGATGTTTGGGATAAATTTAATTTCTGGAAATACAAATCAATTGTAAAAGAGCCTGTTGTTCGTGCTTATTCGATGGCTAATTATCCTGAGGAAGTGGGATTAATTATGCTGAATGTTCGTATCGCAACTCCCCCGCCGAAAATTATTGATGCACCTCCTGGACAAATGTCATCTTTTATTTTTAATTTGAAACCGGGAGATAAAGTTACAATTTCAGGACCTTTCGGACAATTTTTTGCTAAAGATACAAATGCGGAAATGATCTTTATTGGTGGTGGCGCCGGAATGGCTCCAATGCGTTCTCATATTTTCGACCAGTTAAAGAGATTAAACTCATCCCGTAAAATGTCGTTCTGGTATGGTGCAAGAAGTTTACGTGAGGTTTTTTATAAAGAAGAATATGATGAATTGCAGGATAAACATCCAAACTTCAAATGGAATCTTGCCCTCTCAGAACCACTTCCAGAGGACAATTGGAATGGGTTGACAGGTTTTATTCATCAGGTTTTGTATGATAATTACTTGAAAAATCATCCTGCTCCTGAAGATTGCGAATATTATATCTGCGGTCCTCCGATGATGAATGCTGCTATTTTCAAACTTCTTGATAGTCTTGGAGTTGAGCCTGAAAATATTCTTTACGATGATTTTGGCGGTTAATTATCAATTAATAAAAAAATGTTTAATTGTCATCCTGGGTCTGCTTGCGGTAGACAGGCTTGTTGAAGGATGACAATTAAACTCTTTCACATTTCGGTAAGCAAAGTTTAATTTTTAAAAATATTCTCAAAAGTCCAACAAAAGATGATGAACAATTCATTCAAAATAATATTCCTTGCCGTTGCTTTATTTTTAAGCGGCTGCAGTAATACAAATAAAAATGTATTAACTGAGCTTACCGGTACAACAATGGGCACGAGCTATTCGATTAAAATTGTTTCCACAAATAATTTTGATAAAACATTGCTCCAAAGCAGTATTGATTCGGTACTCGAAAATGTCAATCTTCAAATGTCAACATATATTCCCGAATCAGAAATTTCCATATTCAATTCTTCAATGGATACAACCTGGCATAAAATTTCCAGTGATTTTGCTTCCGTACTGCTGGAATCAATAAAATTGGGAAAGTTGAGCAATGGAACTTTGGATATAACAATCGAACCTATTGTGAATCTGTGGGGCTTTGGTCCTGAAGATCGCCCTCGCCAAATTCCGGATAAGAAGTTAATTGCCGAAAGATTAAGGTTTATCGGCTTGGATAAAATAAAAGTTGAGATTACTGATACTTCGTCGAGGATTAAAAAATCAATTCCGGAATTGAAACTCGATTTATCTTCAACGGCAAAAGGATTCGGAGTGGATAAAATTTTCAGGTTTCTTTCAAACAATGGATTTCATAATTATATGGTTGAAATCGGTGGCGAAGTAAGAACGAAAGGCAGAAATGCAGAAAACAAAAACTGGCAAATCGGAATTTCTACACCTGATAAAAGTGGAGCGGTAGAGAAAGTTTTGCCACTGAAAAATTTAGCTATGGCGACATCAGGAAGTTACTGGAATTATTTTGAAGAGAATGGAAAACGTTTTTCACATACCATTAATCCTTTGACCGGAAGACCAATTACACATAATCTTGTGTCAGTAACTGTTATTGCTCCTTCTTGCCTTTTGGCTGATGGCGCTGCAACTGCAATTAATGTTTTAGGTCCCGATAAAGGCCTTCAGTTTGCTGAAAAACTGAACCTTGCTGCTTATTTAATTGTTAGAAACGAAAATGGTTATAAGATAATTACAAGTAAAAATTTTAATAAATTATTTAATTAAAGAGAATAAAATGCAAATTTTAATTGTAGCTGTTGTTTTTGCGATTGCCTTTTTGGGTATGGCTTTATCACTACATTTCAGTAAATATAAAAAAGACGGTGCTAGTTGCTGCGGTGGTGGTCACTGTGATGCATCCGGTAAACATCATCATCATGACGGTTCCTGTTATAATACAAAAATTGATTTTGTTGAAACTTTTGACGAAAAAAAATTAAAGTAATCACATCTCTGAAATTTCCCCATTATCATACAGAGTTTACCTGACGAAGGTAAACATGTTTGATGTAGCCAAAACGTAGTTAGGGGATTTTTTATTTTTTTACCACTAAGGGCACTAAGGTTACCAGAAAGTTCCACTAAGTTTTCACTAATAACCAATTAATAATTATCGTCTTTGCGAGAATTGATTTATCAATTTGAAGCAATCTCTTTTCTCTTTAGTTTTCTTAGAAGAATAAAAAAGCCCAAAATTTCAGGACAGTAAATTTTGGGCTCTGTGGGTCAAACAAATATTCTAGAAAATAATCGAAAATGAAGTTCCGATTCCCTTCTGAGTGTTAAATCTAATTTTTGCTTTATTCAGTTCACAAAATTTCTTAACCAAACTTAATCCAAGCCCATTACCTTCGTATCTTCTGGAATATCCTTGATCTTCCTGTGAAAAAATATCAAACAAATACGGCAGAAAGTCTTCTGAGATTCCGATTCCGGTATCAGTAATGTTAACTACTACTCTATCACGAATATCCCTGCTTGTATTAACTGTGATTTTTCCACGGTTGGTAAATTTTATTGAATTGTCAATTAGATTAGTAAAAATCTGATGCAAAGAATATTTATCACCTGAAACAATTCCTTCATCAGAAAAAAGGAATTCGATTTTCAATCCTTTTTGTATTGCATTAATTTCATTTTCTCTTATAATCGGGGCAAGCACATCATGAACTAAAGAAACTCGCTCAAATTTTGGTTCATAGGTTCCCAATTTCATTTCTGAATGATCGAGTATTAAATCCAACGTACGGATAATTCTGTCGGATGCCGTCTTTATTGACTCAAATGAGGTTTTCAGTTCTGAATTTTCGCCAACAATTTTATTGAAATCTGTATGTATGTAATCCAAATTAGAAACAATAATATGAAGCGGAGTTCTGATTTCATGTGACATTTGTGAGATGAACTCAGATTTAAGTTTTGCGGCTTTCTCTGATGCTTGCATTGCTTTTTCGAGCTTCATATTTGTTTCCTGAAGTTTGTGCATGCTTTGAATCTGACTTCTGTAAAGCTGAGCATTATTTATTGCAGTTGCTGCCTGTCCGGCAAATATTTCAAATGTTTTTGTTATTGAATCTAACCTAATTCTGTTCAGATTCTTACTATCAACATAAATAACACCGATTTTTTTGTTTCTCGAAATTAATGGAGAACAGAGAATTGTTTGTAATTCTAAATTGAAAATGCTTGTGTTAGTTCGCTTATCAAAATTATTTTGTGCACTTTCTATAAAACAAGATTCGCCGTTCAAATAAACATTCTGAACAGTTGACATAGAAACATTAGCATCATTTGAAGTAAGCTGCTCGCCGTTTTTATTCAAACCCAATTTGAACTCAAGTTGATCATCAAAATTCGAAAGAAGAATAAACCCTCGTTCCGAATTTGTAAAATTAATGGCATCCTGAAGAACTAATTCAAGTACTTCATCAAGAATTAAAGTGCTGTTTATTTTATTTGTTACTTCAAGTATGAATTCAAGGTTTTGGCTTTCATCAAAAGTCAAAGTTTGAGTTGGTTGGTTGGTAGTTTGAATTTTTTCTTTAAATTCACTGAATCTCATTTTTGGTCCTCATTTTTTTAATTTGGTCGCTTAAGTGATTCAAATCATGTGCCAAAAAATAATCAGGTATTTTTTTATGCAATTTTTTTATGCAATTTTTGTAAAGCTAACTTATTGTAAGATAATAAGTTATAGACTTATTTTGTGGCTATTGTTTAATTGGAATTAATTATTCCTTTTCATACTTGATAAATGTCACATTGATGGATGTGGCTATTTTTGAGACATAAAAAAAATTTTGCTTTCTAATTACTAACTCACCTTACGCAAAGATTACAACATTGTCATTCTGAACTTGCCTGTCGGCAGACAGACTTGTTTCAGAATCTTCTTTTGTCAAGTTTTTTTAGATGCTGAAATAAACCCTGCCTGACGGCAGTCAGGTTCAGCATGAAAAATGCGTATTGTGACTTACTAACTCAGAATAATAAAGAACATTATTTACAAAAAAAAAGACCAGAAATTTCTTCCTGGTCTTTCAGAGGGGGTTCACTAATCTTAGTAGTTTGGTCCTCTTAAAATTTTGTAAACCCCTACCTTGTCCAACCATATCGTGAGAAATGGTTTATCTTTGCACCATGAATTGACAGCAAACCGTTTTCAGGATCAACTACCACTTCATCATATTGTACAGGAACAAAATTGTTGTTTGAATCAAAATATCCGAATTGAATATCATCAGCATCTTTTTTAGAGATTCTTATGCCTTGAATGTCAAAATTCAGGACTGCGCTAACTTCAAATTCAAACGGGCTTGGTTCAAAATCAATGTAAGCTCGCTTTGTATTAACAGTAGCTTCAATATTTTGAACTCCTACATAAGCACCTGCTGGAACAGTTAAAGTACCGTCAAAAGAAAATTTCTTCTTCTCTTTTGAAAACTCAAGTACTCCGCCAACTGCGCCGTCAATTTCTGCAGAATATGAATATTTTTTCTCTAATGATTGATCTGGTGAGATCTTTTGGATTTGCAGCCAGGATTTTGCTCCTTGCGTTTCTGGATTGCTGATATAACTGTTATCAGTGCAAGCCGATATCAATAAAAACAAAAAAAATGAACTTAATAAAACTCTTTTCATGTAGAACCCCATTTGTTAGTTAAAAATACGATATTAAAGGTTCAAATAACTTGCCACGAATTTTTCTTTGGTTTTTGACTGTTTTTCCAAGTCTTTTTAATTAATAAATGTAATTTTTACATGTCAGAATTACAAATATTTAAGTTTAACAAACTAATTAGTTCATTCTTTGTTTATGTTCGAGTATAAAATTTTTGAGTTTTTTCATTAAATCAATTGAACTTTCTTCATAGGCAATAGTTGTTTTGACAAGGGTTTCTTTAATAAATTCATACAAAGAATTTATGTAGTAAAAAAAGTCTTTTGCTTTCCAAACATTACCGTTTTCAATATAAATTCTGGTAATGTCGAGAATCACTATAACTGTTAATTCAGAAACAGTTTGAGTTTTCAATTTTTCATAGGCTTGCAGTAAATATTGGAGGTCGGATTTTTTAAAATTTTCCGAATCATTCTGAGCGAGTATTGAAGAAAAAGTCATTTTTATTGCAACTATATAGTTATTTTCTTTCAATTTGGGATATAGAGGAAGGGCAATAATTTTTTTAATAACCTCCCTTTTTAAGTTGCTATTAGAAATTTTTAAAACCTCAACAAGAATAGTGTAAATGACAAATAAATTTTGCTGACTGAATAATTCAGTCAATATTCTTTCCAGTTCCAAGTTTATTTTTTCAATATCGCTATTCTCTTTCAACATCAGTATAAGTTTGAGCGAATCAATATATAATTTCGCATTAGTAACATTGTTCAATAGTTCTAATTGATTTATGGACTTAAATAACTTTTCATGTAAATCCAGTTTTAAGTAGAAAACACCGAGTAAAAATTCAACATATATATTCTCCTCTGTGTTTTGTAATTCGTTTAAATATTTTACCGCATTTCCCAATTCAATTTCAGCCTGACCATAATCAATTGCAAAAATAGAACATTCTGCAAGATTGCAGTGGGACGTTCCAGCTCCAAATTTATTCCCGATCGTTTTATAAATTGTATTTGCGCGGCGATATTTCTCGATTGCATCGTCCACCTCAAAATTATTAAAATTATAAACGCCCATGCTCAATAATGAATCAGCTTCCTGTTGAAAATTTCCGATTTTTTTATTCAGTTGTTGAGCCTTTTCCCAGTGGAGAAATGCAGTGTTTGCTTCACCCAGAATATGCAAAACATTTCCAAGATTAAGTTCCACTCCGGCTAATTTACTTTTATTATTATTTTTTTCATAAATTTTAATGGCTTCGGTAAATAATCTTGCTGCTTCCTGGAAATTATTGGAACCATAAATATTTTCAAGAGCCAATATATTCAAGGTTTTTGCTTTAAGATCAGAATCAATTTTTTCATTGTCAATTAACTCAGTGCAAATTTGTTTTGCATTTTCAAATTCGCTGATAGCAAGATAAATACCCGCCTGCTCAATTTTAATTTTATTCTCAAAATCTTGCAGCTTGCAGTTTTCAAGTAATTTAATGAATAGATTTAATGCTTCCTGGTTATTACCAAGACGATATAAAATTCTGCCTTTATAGTAATCTAAAATTTGATTTTGCTCTGCAGTAATATTTGCTATATCGATTGATTGATGCAACTCCAATGCTTTGAGAAAATCACCGATTTTAAGATAGTTTTCTAACAGTTGGATTTTATATTCAATTGTTCTCGGTTGTTCAATTGGATAAGAAATTATTTTATAAAGAAGTTTTTCGATGCCGTGATATGCGGAAAAGGATTCCAAAGTTTGAATTTCGTCTTCGATAAGATTTATGGCAGAATCAAACTCCTCCGCCATTTGATAATGAAAAATCTTTTCTTTTGCAATTATGCTTTTATTATCTCTGATCTTATCGATAATTTTTTTATGAAATAATTTTTTATCATCAATTTTATCGTAAAAATAATTTTTATATGAGTCAGCAATGAATTTTATCCCAAGATATATTTTCCTTTCATAGATTATATTCAACGCTTCAAGTTTAGTTAGTATCCTTCCAAGCACTTCCCTGCTCAAATCTGAAATTTCAATAATTGTATCTTCACCGATTTTTTCAAAAGCGGATATTATATAAAGAACATATAAATCCTCCTGATCAAGCATTAAAAGTTTTGAATCCAAAATTTTGACACTGTCTTTACTAAGTAACTTTTGATCAAGATTCAATAGGTTGATTTTAGGCTTTGAATCAGAGTAAGAAATAATGCCTGACTGCAACAAGCCCTGAATAAAAATGTTTATTGAACCAAAATATTTATCAGAATAATGTTGAATTAAAGTTACAAGTTCTTTTTTCGGATATTCCGCATAAAAAAGATATTCAATAAACTCAGAAATTTGCTTTTCACTTAACGGATTAATAATGATTTTTGAGTGTACAGAACTTGATACATCCTCATTAACATTCTGTTCTGTAATAAAAATCTTGACATGATTAATTTCAAGCATATTCAATAATTTCTTTAAAATCTCTTTTGATGATTCATCAGCTTTATCATAGTTATCTATCAAAAAAACGAAATTATTGTCATTCGAAATCCGAGAGAAAAATGTAAGAATCAATTCATCTAATTTTTCATCTGGATTATCAAAATAATTCTCAAAATAATTAGACAAAGGTTTGAATATTTCCGAGGGAATTGTTTTTAAGAAGAGCAAGTCGCCTATTACACGACGCCATATTTCTTTTGTATCAATTTCATCTGCAAAATCTATGGTCACTGTTGGTTTAACTTTTCTTTTTATACGTTCAAGAATTTTTGATTTGCCTGAATTTTTTGTGCCAATAATTTCTAAAAGATATTCGCTTTTTGAATTTATAAAATCATCTATTTTTTCTCCAATATCTGTAACCTCAAAATATTTATAAACATTTATAAATTGATTTGAATCAAGTACAGAATTTCCATCAGAGATTTCTGCAAAAAATTCTAGTGAATTATTGAATCGTTCGCCCTGCTCTTTTGCAGTAGCCTTTATAATTGTATCCAACAAATGTTTATCAAATGAACAATTATCCGGAAAAGTCAACTTGCTTGAAATATGCTGTTTGTAAATCTCTAATTCATCTTTACTGTCGAATGGGTATTTATCAAACAATAACCAATATAAAAACACTCCAAATGAATAAATATCTGTTCTGAAATCAACCAATTTCTGTCCTAATATTTCCGGAGAAATCAATTGCGGAGTTCCTTTCATCGCAGAGATTTCTTTTCTTGAAAATTCTTCGGTAAATCCAAAGTCAATAAATTTTATCTTTGAATTTTCATTTTCACAAAAGATTATATTCTCGGGCTTTAAATCATAATAAATAAGATTTGATTGATGGAGATAGAATAGAACAGAAGAAATTTGGGCAGCAATTTTATGATAATTTTTTATTCTTTTATCAACGCTGACTTCGCTGATAATTTTTCCATCAATAAATTCCATGCTAAAAAAAAGATCATCTATTTGAATATTAAAAAGATTATCCTCTTTTATTTCGGAAACAACTCCATTAAAGAATGCCTTCACAATATTTTTGTGATTAAAACTTTTCAGCAAATAATATTCATTTTTGAAAAGTTGCAACTCCCTTTGAGCAGCAGAACAAGAAATCACTTTCATAGCGAAAATGTTATTCGGATAATAATTATCTGTCACTAAAAATACTTGACTTCTGCCTTCGCCAAGTTTTTTTAATATTTTATATCTTTGGTTTATAATCATTTTTTCCTTGGGTCAATAATCTTTCTTATAATGTCTTTTATTGAATTCAATACAATTAATATTGATGCTAGCGCAAAAGTTGGGAACAATGTAATCCAATAATATTTGGGCAAATAGTAATTCCCTCTTTGAATTAT
>PFVB01000201.1:18409-24972 GCA_002790395.1 Ignavibacteriales bacterium CG_4_9_14_3_um_filter_34_10
AACATAAAAATCGCAGCAATAAGTATTGGAGCCGATATATTGGGCATCAACTCTTTTCTTAATAAATCTGTTTTTGAAAGACCAAGTAACTCAGACGTTTTATAAAACTCTTTTTGCTTTATTATGATTACTTCATTCCTCACAATTTTAAAGATGGTAATCCAGCCTGTCAATCCCATCACAACTGCAATTGAGCTTGTAGAACTGCCGTAAAAAATTAAAATAATAATGAAAAGCAGGATCGATGGAATACTAAAAATTGATTCTGAAAATCTATTTATTGCAATACCTGTAAATCCGGTATGAGTTCCCGAATAATAACCTAAAATACTACCGATGAGTAATGACAAAAAGGAAGCAAATGCAGCAACAAAAAAAGATTTTCGTATTCCATAAATTATTTCAGTGAATAAATCGTTTCCGAATTCATCTGTCCCTAATATGAAAAAACGTAAAGATACAACCGGCATATTTTTCTTTGAGCGAACAACATTTTTCTCGATAAAATAAACTTCACTATTAAAAGAATATTCTATCCTCTCCCCGATTTTATATGAATCAAAATAGATATAAATACTGCCATCGTTCTGTTCAAACAAACCATTTAATTTCTTGTGCAGATTATTACGCTCATCCAACTGAGTAAAATAATTTAAGCATGTAAATGGCGGCATTTTGCTGATTTTTATACTTTCTCGATCAATATTAGTTTGTGAACCCGAAATCAATGGATAAAAAGTGATTCCTGAAATAACAAAAAATATTATACTGGAACTCAATTTTAGTTTCTTATTTAACCAGGAGGAATTCCAGAAGAAAATGATATAAATAATTATTCCTATAAACGCGATAAATGAAATAAAGTAATCAAGCCTTATATCAACAGGAATAAAAGATTGAGTTGAAGCGGAAGAAATTAGTGCAACAATAATATCGTAAATATATTCAGCAAATTGTAAAAGTCTTTGATTCGATAAAATTATTAATGCTATTACTGTAAAAGCAAAGTGATATTTAAGTTTGATTTTATTCATCTCAGACTTGCTATCGCACGTTTATCTATAAAAACTCTAAGAATGTCAGTTATAAAATTCATTAAAATAAAAATAGTTGCACCATACATGCCGCAGGAGATTGCAAGATAATAATCCTTCGTCCAAATCGCTTCGTATGTCAGTCTGCCGAAACCAGGAATACCAAAAATTATTTCTGTGATTAAAGAGCCAGATAATAATAACCCCAGATCAACACCAATTATTGAAAGAATTGTATTCATTGAATTCGGAACTATATGCTTAAAAAATATATTCAATCTGGAAACGCTTAATGATTTTAAATAAACAATAAAATTTTGATTTGATAAGTTTTCAAGTATTTCAACTAAATATTTATAGTATTCAGGAATAAAGGAAAGTACTAAACTTAAAACAGGAAGCGTGAGATAGTAGATCCTGTCAATAAAATCACTTTTACCCGAAAAGTTTGACAATCCTGATGTCGGGAATAATTTTAATACCACAGAAAAAAGAATTATCAAAAACGGAGCGGTTACAATGGTTGGCAATGAATATAAAACTGAAGTTGATTTATCCATAATCCTGTCGAATAATTTCCCTTTGTGCTTTAGTGTAACGTATGCTAAAAATAAACTGATAATGAATTGCAGAATAAACGCCGTTATTGATAAAATAAAGGTAACTTGAATATGTTCAAAGATTAAGTTGGAAATATTTTGATGATACCTTGTTGAGGAACCAAGATTTCCCGCAAAGATTTTTTTGACAAATTCATTAAATTCGACTGCCGTAGAAAGGCTCTGTTCAGAAACCATTTTCTGAATTAACAACTCATCAATATTTGGATTGAGGATATAATAAAACTGTTTTCCGGGAGCAGAATAAACAAGAAAATATATCAATGAAAAAGCCACCACAAGGCTGATGATCATATTGATTATTCGGTGAGCAAGAATATTCAAAATATTTTTATTCATTTATTATTCTAATTCCCATTCCCAAATTGCTTCCATCGAATTCAAAGAATTAATAGAATAGTTTTTCACCCTGCTATTCAGTGCAATATTATCATCAATCCAATAAAGAAAAATACATGGCTCATCAGCAATAATTATTTTATTTATTTCACTCAGCAATTCAGTTTTTTTTGATTCTGATTTCACATTTTCAATGCTTATTAACATACTGTCTACTTTAGCATTTTTGTAATCCGCAAAATTCATGGGAGTTTGAGTGATATCCGAAAACCACTGAACTTTCAGATTTGGTGGAATCGGAGTTCCCCAGCCAAGCATCCAGGATTCATATTTCCTATCAAACAAACCATCCATAAATGCATTCATTTCAAGATAATTAATCTGCATATCAATCCCGATTTGCTTTAGATTATCTTTAAATAATTTTGCAGCGAATTGCCGTCTCGGGTTTCCGGTTGGAATTGCAATATTCAATATTAATCTCTTTCCCAACTTTTCCACAATTCCATCATTATCAGAATCGACATAATTTAGTTTCTTCAAAATAGATTTTGCACTGTCAGGATTGAATGAAATGGTTGATGTATTTTCAATAATTATACTTTTAAATATCGGAGAAATCGGACCGGATGCAAGTTCCCCGCTCTCTTTCAAAAACTGATTAATGATGGTTTCTCTGTCCAATGCTAATGCAATTGCTTTTCTTAGCCGCTTGTCTGCAAAGGGATTTTCATCTGATTTCGATGAAACATTTCGAAATCCGATATAGTCGTACATTCTCCCTTTAATAAACTCAACATTTAAGTTGGAATTTTTTCTCAAATCATCAATGTTTTCAGGCTCAATCATTTCCACGAGATCAACCTCATTATTCTGAAGCTGCATAATTTTACTTTTGTAATCAGGAATTATTTTAAGTATTATTCTTTTGATTGATTTTTCACGAGCAAGAAAATTAGCACTGTTCAATTCAAGTTCAATGAACTGATTCCTTTTCCATTGCTTTAATTTATATACGCCATTGGTGACAGGTTTTTGATTGAATATGTCATCTGCCAATTTTTCCAAAGGTACTTTTTCTAAAATATGTTTTGGTAAAATCGGCAAATCAATATCAAGGAATGAAGGTTTAGTATTTTTCCTGAATTTTATACTAAACAAATAGTCAGAAAATATTTCGAAGGTCAGACTGCTGTCTATTGAGCCATCTTTGCGCAAATTATAATTTTCAAAATATCCCAACGCTTTGCTTTCAACTTTTGGATTCGCGAACAGTAAATAACTAAAAACCACATCGGCGGACGTTGTAGGTTTTCCGTCGCTCCAATAACAATCATCTCTTAACTGAACAGTAACTGAAGTTGAATCTTCCGCCCACTCGATGTTTTTAGCTAACATCGGATATGACAGAATTTTCCCATTCGATGCATCCCATTTGTGACTTACTAATGACACAAACAGCATTTCGGAAAGATTATTTTCAATTTCGCTAAAAGCAAAAAGTGGATTCAATGTGGATAAATCTTCCGAAATTGCAATGGTTAAAAAATTTTTATTTTCTTTTGTTGAGCATGAAAATAAAACCAGTATAAGAAATAAACTAAAATACTTTTTCATAATTATTACTATTTTTTATAAGTTAATTTTAAGTCGTTCATACAGGAACAAATGTCGTTATTAAAAGTTGATATTTCTGAAATATCTTTAATCACAGAATCAAAACGAAAGATTTTAAGCAGCATCAGTTTTTCTTTAGAACCGGGTTATGTTTATTCAATTTTAGGAAACAATGGTTCCGGAAAGACAACGTTGCTTTTATCAATTGCAAATCTACTAAACAAAAATATTTTTGCAATTTCAGGACAAATATTATTTGAAGGTAAAAATATTCTTTCACCAAAAGAAAACGAAATTCTGGCACTAAGGAAAAACAATATCTGCTATGTTTTTCAAAACCCATCTTTAATGTTTGACCCACTAAAAAAAATGAAGTATTATGTTGAAATGATTGCTGACAAATTATTTTTATCAGAATTATTTAAGAAAAGCATGCTGCCTGATTTGAATTCATCCTCAAAAAAATATTTTTATGAATTCAGTGAAGGACAATTGCAGAGAATTGCACTATGCCTTGCAATTGCAGCTAAACCAAAATTGCTTATCCTTGATGAACCTACATCTTCATTGGACTCAATAAATTTGAATATTATCAAAAACCTTTTGCTGTCTTTTCGGAATAAAAACAACTCCGTACTTATTGTTACTCATGATAAATTCTTTGCTGAAAATATTTCAGATTTTATCGGTGAAATAAGCAGCGGTACTTTTAATAAATTTTCTGCTCATGCGATAAACTATGATTTGTAACATAAAAAAACTATCTGTTTCCAAATCAATTTCAAATGGGTTCAAAACAGAGCGGATAAATATTTTAAATAATCTGAACTTGGAAATCAGAAAAAAGGCTGTTCATGTAATAATAGGCGAATCAGGAGGCGGTAAAAGCACTTTGCTTCGTACTATTGCAGGCATTGAAAAAAGTTTCACTGGAGAAATACTTTTCGATGAATCAGTAAATGCTAACAGCCGTAGCCTTCAGATCTTATTCCAAAATAACGGTGAATTGATTAATCCTCTGAGGAAAGTAAATTCATTGCTGAGAGATTCAATAAGCTATTCATCGGATCATAATCGTTTTGATGAAATCGAGATGATGCTGATGAAATTTAATTTGCCACAGGAAATATTGAAGAAACGCGGATTTGAATTAAGCGGCGGTGAACAGCAGCGAATCGCCTTGATACGATTATTATTATCTGAACCAAAACTGCTTTTACTCGATGAACCATTTTCGTCTCAGGATGCTGAGGCAAATCAACTTATATTAACAAACTTGCTCTCTGTTAAGGAAGCAAATGGTATGTCAATTTTGTGCGTAACACACGATATAAGTTTAATTAATAATTTTGCAACTGACATTTCTGTGCTTCACAAAGGTGAAATTATTGAAACAAATACTACATCCAAATTACTAAATTCACCCCAAAATGAATTCACAAAATTTCTGCTTGATTCAATAAAACTAAAACTCACCGAAAAAAATATTGACGAATTCAAGAAGATGATTTGAAAATTTTAACTCTTTCGTGAATTGGGCTATTTCATTCATCATAGGAATAAAAATCACTCGGTTTATGTGATACAAACTTTCATTCACAAAATGGAACAGAAAATTTTTAAATTGTTCAGGTACCAAACCTTTATAATAACAAAAGAATGAGTGTCGTCATTTAGAGAGTTGATTAATCAGCCCCAACCACTCAATAAAAAAATCGATCCAAAACCTAATCTGTGGAAGTCTCTCATTTAATACATTCCCACTCTGATTGATTCATAGCCATACTTGTCACGTATTTTTGAAACAACATGAAGCATTTTGTCTCTCATAAAATCTTTATCAGTAAATAATTTTTCCTGTTCATTATATTCGCTGAAATTAGCCAGATGAATACCAATCAAACGAATTGCAACACGCCTTGTAAATGCTTTCCGGAATAATTCGAGTGCAGTCTCAAACACAATTTTATCATCATCTGTCGGCTCAATTGTCTTTGCTCGTGTAAGCGTAATAAAATCCGAATATCGAAGTTTAACTGAAACCGTTGCAGACTGCCAGTTATAATTTCTTAATGCCTGACAAACTTTTCCGCTCAGCCTGAACAATACTGATTCTATTTTATTCTTATCAATCTCATCTGCAGCAAAAGTTTTTTCGTGCGCAATACTTTTTCTTTCAGCAGGTTTACTTAAAAACTCTCTGCCCCGCCCATTAGCTTTATTCCACATATCAGAGCCATATTTTCCAAATGCAAGATTAAAATAATCTTCTGAAGAATCAGCAATATCGCCCAATGTGCGGAATCCTTTTGCAAGCAATGATTTTGTAGTTTCTCTTCCGATCCCCGGCATCGCACTTACCGGCATCCGTGATAAAAATTCTTTTTCCATTCCATGCAAAACATAAGTTATTCCCAAAGGTTTGTTGAAATCAGAAGCAATCTTTGCTAATGTTTTATTACCTGCAATTCCAATTGAACATGGAAGTGAAAGATTTTGCATAATTTCTTTTTGCAGCTTGGATGCAAACATGAAAAGTGAACCGTAAATTTTTTCACAGCCCGTTAAATCAAGATAGAATTCATCAATGGAAGCCTGCTCGATTAATGGAACGTACTTTGTCAAAATTGATTTAACGGCTTTTGAAAATCTGACATATTCCGCAAAATGCCCGTGAAGATAAATCCCATTTGGACATAATCTGTAAGCCTGTTTAATTGGCATTGCCGAATGAAGCCCATAAGCTCGTGCCTCGTATGAACATGCAGCAACAACTCCTCTGCCATATTGCGGATCAGCACCGACAATCACTGACTTCCCGTTGAGTGAAGGATCAAGCACTCTTTCCACAGAAACAAAAAATGCATCTAGATCAAGATGAAATATTGTCCTCATTTATTTATATGTGATTTTAATTCTTTTATCTCAGCATTGGAAAGTTCTCTGATTTCTC
>PFVB01000084.1 GCA_002790395.1 Ignavibacteriales bacterium CG_4_9_14_3_um_filter_34_10
ACCAAATGTAAATTCATTTTATTCAGCAGAAGATGATGAAATTTGTTTGGTGCCTGTTTTTATTGCTCTTGTTGATGATTCTTTGCAAGTTAAAATATCTTCTGAACATTCCGAATATAAATGGACTGATGCAGAAGATGCGAAAAGATTATTGGCATGGTCGGGGCAGAGAAAGTCAGTAGAAATTATTTATGATTATTTTACTAATGATAAAAGTACTTTTAAGTTTATTGAAATAAAAATCTAAAAATTATCAAAGGAGAAAAAGTGGGATTACTTGTTGTTGGGTCAATTGGTCTTGATACAGTTGAGACTCAATTGGGAAAAATTGAAAATGCACTTGGCGGTTCGGCAACTTATATTTCAATTGCATCAAGTTATTTTACCTCGCCGGTTAATTTAGTCGGAGTTGTCGGAGATGATTTTGGTAAGAAAAATATCGAATTATTTAAATCGCATAACATTAATCTTGATGGTCTGCAAATTGTTGACGGAGAAAAAACATTCAGATGGGGCGGCAAATATCATGAAGATATGAATAACCGCGATACGATTTTTACTGAACTGAATGTATTTGAAAAATTTGATCC
The DNA here is from genome assembly GCA_002790395.1 of Ignavibacteriales bacterium CG_4_9_14_3_um_filter_34_10. Taxonomy (GTDB): domain Bacteria; phylum Bacteroidota; class Ignavibacteria; order Ignavibacteriales; family Melioribacteraceae; genus UM-FILTER-34-10. The sequence continues at coordinate 591 of PFVB01000084.1, forward strand.
AATCATTCCGCAGTCTTGGAAAGATAATAGTTTTGTTCTTTTGGGAAATATTCTGCCATCATTACAATTGAGAGTTCTTGATCAAGTCACGAATCCGCAATTTGTAGTTTGCGATACAATGAATTTATGGATTAATATTGCTTTAGATGATTTGATGAAAGTTCTAAAGCGAATCAATGTATTAATTATAAACGATTCAGAAGCGAAAATGCTTTCGAAAGAGACTAACTTAATCAAAGCAGCAAAAATTATCCGAGGTTTTGGCCCGGAATATTTAGTTATCAAAAAAGGTGAACATGGCGCTTTGCTGTTTGGAAATGATTTTACTTTTTCTGCTCCCGCACTTCCGATGGAAACTATTTTTGATCCCACCGGTGCTGGGGATACGTTTGCCGGCGGGTTTACCTCTTATTTGCACAAATCAAAAACAATTAATAAAGCAAGCATGAAAAAAGCAGTAATTTACGGTAGTGTGATGGCTTCTTTCTGTGTTGAAAAATTCAGTACAATCGGAATCGAGAATTTATCCAACGAACAGATTTCTAAAAGGTTCAATGCTTTTGTTGAATTAGCTCGGTTCGATTTTAATGAATAATTTTAATGCACTCGAATTTGTTGATGGTAAACTTAAGTTTATTGATCAGACTAAATTGCCGTTTGAAGAATCTTATATTTTCACAGATGATTTTGAAAGAATTTCGGAGGCAATTGAAAGACTGGAAATCAGAGGTGCACCGGCTATTGGTATTGCGGCGGCTTATGCAGTTGCTTTGGCATTTAAAAATAAAACGGAAAAGGACGAGCAATACTTTGGTGCTGTTATTAATCGGTTAAAATCAACAAGACCGACTGCGGTAAATTTATTTTGGGCGTTGAGCAAAACAGAAGATGCATTCTTAAATATCAGTAAAGAAAATATATACGAAACCATTTTGATTACTGCCATCAAAATTCATGAAGATGATAAAAATAGATGTGACATGATTGGTGAAGCAGGTTTGGAATTGTTTAACGATAAGATAAATATTTTGACTCATTGCAATGCTGGTGCTTTAGCTACGGGTGGCGAGGGTACTGCATTGAATGTAATTAAGAAAGCATTTAAATCCGGATTTATAAATCATGTTTATGCAGATGAAACAAGACCATTGCTTCAGGGCTCAAGGTTAACTGCGTTTGAATTAGAGAAATCAAAAATACCATTTACAATAATTACTGATTCAATGGCTGCCTTTGTACTGAAGGAAAAAAATATTGGGATGATTGTTGTTGGTGCGGATAGAATCGCTAAGAATGGTGATACAGCTAATAAGATTGGTACATACGGACTTGCAATTTTAGCTAAACATCATAATGTCCCGATTTATATTGCCGCACCTGAAAGTACCATCGACCGAAAAATTAATTCAGGTAAAGATATTAACATTGAATATCGAAGCGACTCTGAAGTGAATTCAATCCGAAAAATTCCGATAACAAATAATGAGTATAATGTTATGAATCCGGCATTTGATGTAACTCCGGCAAAATTAATTTCGGGAATTATTACCGAGAATAAAGTTTATCATTATCCGTTTAAATTCTGATGGCTGCAATTGTAAAATCGAAAGTTATTGTGCTTCGTAAAATTGAATATGGCGATAGCAGCAATATTATTTCGGTATTTTCAGAAAAGCAAGGTAAAATGTCGGTAATTATTAAAGGTGCACGCAGCGGAAAGAACAAAAAAACCTCTTCTTCGGATGTTATGAATCTTATCGAATTAGTCACATATCAAAAAGAAAACAGAGAAGTTCAATATGCTTCACAGGTAGATTTAATAAGCGGATTTCAAAAGATTAAATCGAATTTAGAATTGTATAAATATGCGGCTGCAGCTCTTGAATTAATATACTTTTTAATTATGGAAAATGAAACTCATGAGAAACTTTTTCGGGGTATTGTTCGGTTACTCGAATTAATTGATTCAGGGAAAAATAATCCCAAACTGCTGTTTGCAAAGTATTTTCTATTGCTGATCGAAGAAATAGGCTATAAGATTAATTTTTCAGAATGTGCCTCATGCATGAAAGATATAATCAATGAAAATAAAATATCGTTTGACTATGAATTAGGCTTTTTGTGTAAAAATTGTTCAGATGAACGAATGGAAAATAATTATTTTGAGAAGGAACTTTTTAATTTGATTTTATGTCTAAGCACAAAAAAAAGTGAATATCAGTACACAGACAAATTATTAGACACAGTAATTATTTTCTTTGAGAACTATATTAAATATCATGTGCCTGAATTCAAAGGTTTGCAAACATTAAAAATATTTTAGGAGATTTATATGAAACGTAAAAATATAATCGGTGCAATTTCACTCTTGTTTTTCGGTGCTGTATTTGGGGCTATTTTGGTTTCAGGTTTTGGACTTGTGAGACCCGGATTTGCAAGCGTCGGAAATCCTAACCCACCAATAAAAGATTTAGATCCTGTTGTGGAAAAATTTAATAATGCATTTATTCAAGCCGCAGATGTTGTTACACCTTCAATAGTACAGATTACCACAATAAGCACATCGGAAAATAAAGCTCATGAGATGTTCAAATTCTTTATGCCTTTCAAAGATGATGTTCCTGAAGAAAGGCAGGGCAGTGGAAGCGGTGTTATTATTTCGAAGGACGGATATATATTGACAAATAATCACGTTGTTGAAAATGCAACGCATGTTGAAGTTTCGTTGCATGATAAAAGAGAGTTTGAAGCTGAAGTTGTTGGTACGGATCCTTTGACAGATTTGGCTGTTATCAAGATTGATGCTGAAAATCTACCGCTTGCAAGTTTGGGAAATTCTGATAACCTCAAAGTCGGACAATGGGTAATGGCAATAGGAAATCCTTTATCTCTAACTTCCACAGTTACAGCAGGAATTATTTCTGCAATCGGCAGAAACATCAACATTATTCAAGACAGTTATGGGATTGAAAATTTTATCCAAACTGATGCAGCAATCAATCCAGGCAATAGTGGTGGGGCTTTGGTGGATTTGAGAGGCAACGTAATCGGCATAAACTCAGCGATTGCTACGAATGGGTTCACAAGTAATTATATCGGATACGGATTTGCCATTCCAATTAATATAGCTAAAACTGTATCTGAAGATTTAATTTCGGACGGTGAAGTTAAACGAGGTTATATCGGAGTAAGGATTGAAGCCGTCAATACAGAAGTAGCAAAAGCAGTTGGTTTGGATAAGCCGCGTGGAATACTTGTTCAAGGAGTTGTTGAAGACGGCGCAGCAGCAAGTGTTGGTATTAAAGAAGGTGACGTTATTCTAAAAATTGATGGTAAAGAAGTAAATGAACCAAATTCTTTACAGAGTTATATCGCTTCCAAAAGATCCGGTGATGAAGTTGTACTAACTCTCTTCCGAGATAAAAAAGAAATTAAAAAAGAAGTCAAATTAAAAGCACGAACGCCAGACGATGATGTTTTAGTAAAAAATGATAGCAAATCAAAAAAGTCCCTCAAGGGAAAGGAATTGACTCAGAAAAAGATTGAGACTCTTGGAATAAGTGTTCGTAATGTAAAAGATAAAGAACTTGAACCATACAAAGTTGAAAATGGAGTAATGATTACGGGTGTAGATAGATTCAGTAAGGCGGAAAGCCAACGTCTTTCAACGGGAGTTGTCATTGTTGAAGTTGATAGAGAGAAAGTTTCTTCTGTTTCAGAACTGATGGATTTAGTTGATGCTAAAAAGGGGTCGGCAATTCTTCTCAAAGTTGTTTATAATGACGGAACAACTCGACTTGTAGGACTTGAAGTAAAAAAGTAATTGATGAGCCTGCTC